>JBBSBG010000232.1:0-5217 GCA_038251495.1 Cytophagales bacterium | reverse complement strand
TTATGGGTTAATGGTTTTAGCTACTTGAAGTGATAAATCTAAGAAAATCATTTTGGCGCTGCCATTGCGCTCAAGATGATAGTGAGCATCGTTGAAAAGTGTATTTACTTTTTCAACTTTTTCAACATTCATAATTTTACTAAAGTCTTTAACAAATTTAACTTCACCTGTTTTTATGCGACTAATGGCATCAGCTCCGGCATAATGCAGCAAAGTTTCCCGCATCATACTCAAACCGTATTGAAATAGATTTTTCTGACTCAGTTTGTCCAACTGATGAAAGTCTTCAGAAAAAGTAACGAGGTTTGAATAATCACGCTTATAGCACCAGCGCATCCATTCGGCAAAGCGATCTTGAAAGTGATCCTCTTCGCTGTCGATTAATTTTATAGCCAAGCCTAAATTACCTTCGGCCAGTTGAGTGATCTCCTGAAGCTTTTTGGACTCAACATCGTAGTTCTTGTTCAGGTAAGCTTGTAAATCTTCATCTTCAAGCTGTGGCACCTGCACCGATTGCGTGCGTGAAAGAATTGTAGGTAAAAGTCTTTCGGCAGCATTGCTTACCAGAATGAAAAACGTATTCGGTGGTGGTTCCTCCAGAATTTTTAAAATACCATTGGCTGCGGAAGGGTGCATGAGTTCCGGTTGCCAGATAATCATCACCTTGTATTTACTTTCAAATGGTTTTAAAGAAAGAGTTTTAATAATGTCGCGTCCCGCTTCACGCGAAATCAAAGCTTGCTTGTCTTCACCACCGTAATAATTCGTCCAGTCACCTAAATCCCCAAAAGGTTGCTCTAATAAAAAGGCACGCCAGGTTTTTGTTATTTCCGCCTTAAAGCGATCTTCATCTTTATCATTTTTAATATTCCCTAACGGGAAAACAAAACTTGTATCGGGGTGAATATATTTTAAACTTTTGCTGCAGGCAGAGCACGTGCCGCATGAGTCGCCTTCGTTTTTATTTTGACAGTGTAAAAAATTCGCAAACGCTAATGCAATCGGAAAATTTAATGCCCCTGGCTTTCCAACAAAAAGTTGCGCGTGCGCAATGTGGTTTTGCTTAACAGCATCAACCAATTTTTCTTTTGTTTCTAAAAGCCCGGGAATGTCAGTGAATCTCACAATGTATTCTGAGTTTATTTTACGAGTTGAATGGTTAGCCCTATAATTCCAACTATCAAGCAAAGAGGTGAAAACAACTTAGAGTCTAGTCTTGCGAACTCTGTGGCTTTTATACTTTTAAAGAAGCCTACATATTTAAATTCTCCGATGGCACGCAGTAGAAACATAGCTGGAATTATCCAACCGCCATATTTGAATATCCATGTTGCCCCTTCAAATTCAATTACACCAGACTGAAAAAAGTAGAAAAGGCCGAACGCTGTTAATCCAACCGCAACGATTGCACAGTCAATTCTTTTCGGATTTAGCACTTTCTCTCCATTTGCTTTCGTTGGCAATGATTTATCAAATCCATAGGTTCCTCCGATTACCCAATTGAAATGGATTATCCCAAGCCCCAACAAAACTACACTCATTACAATCGATAAAATTATCATTTAGAGCTCGTTCTCAAATCAAAATTATTTTATTTCTTTTCCCAAACCCGATAGTTTGAAGATTCATCAAAAACAGTTTTAATAATCTCTTTGTCAATTTCTGTTAACTCAACGTTTCTTCGCGCCATTGCTTTTTGCGCAGTATCTAATGCTTTGTTCAATTGATACGTTGTGAAACCCGCTGCGCCACCCCATGCAAAAGAGGGAATGAAATTTCGCGGATAGCCATCACCAAAGATACTGGCGTTTACACCCACTACCGTGCCCGAGTTAAACATGGTGTTGATGCCGCATTTACTGTGATCGCCAAACATCAATCCGCAGAACATCAATCCGGTGTCGTTGAACCCACCCTTCGCATAACTCCACAACTTGATGTTTTCGTAATTGTTTTTTAGGTTCGAGGTGTTTGTATCGGCCCCGATGTTGCACCACTCGCCAATTACTGAATTACCAAGAAAGCCATCGTGCGATTTATTGCTGTAACCAAAAATAACCGAGTTACTTACTTCGCCACCAATTTTGCTATGCGGCCCAACCGTAGTATCACCTCTAACTTTTGCGCCCATGTTTACTTGCGAATCTTCGCACAACGCAAAAGGTCCGCGAATAATAGCACCTTCATGCACGAAAGAATTCTTTCCAAGATAAATCGGACCGTTCTCTGCATTGAGGATAGCGGCTTTTACTTGAGCCCCTTCCTCAATAAATATCTGATCGCTATTATAAACTTTAGTAAATGGATCCTGGATTGATAGTGACTTTCGACCTTTTGTTATTAACTCAAAGTCGGCTCGGATTTGCGCACCATTGAATTGATAAATTTTCCAAACCTGATCGATGAGTGCAATTGGTTTAGTAAACTCTGTGATTAACCCGGTAATAACTTCGTCCCGATAGCTATCGGGATCGTCATCGGGAGTACGCACGGCCACAATCATGTTATTCAATGAAAGCGCATCACCAGAATTTAATTTCCTGATCGCTGAAACCAATTCAGCATCCGGGCAAACCGCGCCATTAATCCAATAGTTATCAGATTCATGATGCAACGGAAATTTTTTAGCGAGGTAAGATTCTGTTGACCAGGAAGCTTTGAGGCCTAAATACTTCTCCCATTTTTCTGCGATTGTAAGAATGCCCACCCGAATGCTGGCCACCGGTCGCGTGAACGTAAACGGCAACAGGTTTTGGCGTATGGTAGGATTATCGAAAAGGACAATGTTCATCAGGTATTTTTTGGCTGATTTCGTTTGTGTAGAATACTTTTTTTAATTAGTCGTTGATTTCGTTAACAACATTCCATCGCCAGTTATGTGCCAAATTCTTTAATATTTGGCTTTCTTTTATCTAATCAATTATCTGACTTAACTCAAAATGAAGTTGGGTTGAATTCATTTTAAAAATTGTTAAGAAGTCTCTCCAAAGTTAATTATTTCAAACGCTTTTCATTAAAAAAAAAGCCCCTGATCGGGGCTTTTAATATCTCGCGTAAATAATATTATTTAGCGGCTTCTTTCTTTCCGTATTTCTTTTGGAATTTCTCAACACGGCCAGCCGTATCAAGGAACATTTTCTTACCTGTATAGAATGGATGCGAAGCTGAGCTAACTTCCACTTTAATAACAGGATAATCTTTTCCATCAGTCCAGGTAGTGGTTTCTTTAGGAACTGAAGTAGAGCGGCTTAAAAACTTGAAATCGCTTGTAGTATCCCAGAAAACCACATCTTTATACTCAGGGTGAATGCCTTTTTTCATATTTTTTATCTTAAGGACTGCAAAAGTAGGAAAATGCGAGCGATCTGCAAGGCTTAACTCTCGAATTTGCGAAGAAAATGCCAAGGTTGTATTTTGCAACCAAAATGGAATATTATGGCAAATGTCACCATTAAAAATATGCCTGACGAACTTTATAAGATCGTTAAGTTATTGGCTAAGAGCCATCAGCGGAGTCTAAATAATGAGTTAATATTTAGAATTCAAAAATCAGTAGGCTCGGAGCGCATTGATCCTGAAAAAATCCGAACTCAAGCAAGAGAATTTCGCAAGCGGATCAAAGTCAGACTTTCCCCTGCTGAAATTGAGGAGGCAATAAACTTCGGGCGCAAATGATTATTGCCGATACCAACCTGATTTCTTACCTCTATTTCGACACCATTTATTCAGAGTTGGCCAGCGAAGTTCATGAGTTGGATCCTGAATGGGCATGTCCGGTTTTATGGCGTAGTGAGTTTGTAAATGTTGTTTCATATTATCTTCGCAGAAAGATAATAACCTACCAGGACGCAATTGATGCCATTGATTTTGCCAAGCGAACCATTGAAGACCGCGAGTTTACGGTATCGCAATATGCAGTTTTGGAATTAATTTCATTGTCGACATGTAGTGCTTATGATTGCGAATTTGTTGCTTTGGCAAAAGAACATGAAATACGCTTGGTCACATTTGATTCAAAAATTATTAGGGAATTTCCTGGCATAGCGATTCAGGCAACAGACTTTATAGCGAAGTATAAAAAATGATAAGAAGTGGATTAATTATTATTTTGGTTGGATGTGTAAGCGGCTTAAACGCCCAAAGCACCAATGCCACACTCAATGAAGACTACTATCATTGGATTGATCGCTATGAGATTAAATCAGGTAAAATTGTTTCCGGGTTTTTTACGTCTGTGAAGCCCTACAAGCGCGATGCGATTGTTAGATATATTGATTCCCTGGCACAAGATGTAGAGATATTTAAATCTAAAAGTGATCGTTACAACCTTGCTTTCCTGCAAAATGATAGCTGGGAGTGGAGTCGTGCAGAGACTAATACCAGCACCAAGCCAATATTAAAATCATTCTACAAGAAAAAATCCGACCTCGCGTATGTGGATATTCCTGAGTTTGATTTGCATGTAAACCCCGTGCTTTATGTTGGTGCCGGTATGGACAGTAGGAGAAACGATCCGATCTATATAAATACCCGTGGAATTGAAATCCGCGGAATGATAGATCGGAAAGTGGGATTCTATACATTTATTGGCGAGAATCAATCCATTCTTCCGATGTACGTGCAGGAAGAGGTAGATCGAAACCGGGTTATTCCACATGAAGGATTCTGGAAAAACTTTAAAGACAATGGCGTTGACTTCTTTCAGGCACGTGCCTATATCGATTTCAATTTATCCAAGCATATCTATATGCAATTTGGTAACGACCGCACCTTTATTGGCAATGGATATCGGTCGCTGATTTTCTCAGATCATTCAACACCTAATCTTTTTTTACGCACCAATGTAAAAGTTTGGAAAATAAATTATCTCTTTCAACTTAATCGCATGGCTGCCGATGCGCGCACTCAGGGTAATAAGCGGTACCCCGAAAAGTTTATGGCGTTTCACCATGCATCATTCAATATTGGTAAAAAACTAAATATCGGGCTTTTTGAATCAGTAGTGTTCAGTCCAAAAGATTCAGTCAATAACAATACCTTTGATTTCAGTTATCTTAACCCGGTTATTTTTTATCGCGCTATCGAGCAACAATTTGGTAGCAGTGATAATGCCTTACTGGGCTTGGATTTTAAATGGAATGCATTTAAGAAAGTGTCATTCTACGGGCAACTTGTGCTGGATGAGTTTGTATTAAAAGAGATCATGGCTGGCAACGG
>JBBSBG010000231.1:0-5224 GCA_038251495.1 Cytophagales bacterium | reverse complement strand
GTAGCCGCAACAGGAAGATTAAGTTCTAACAATCCAAATCTTCAAAACATTCCTATTCGTACAGAGAAGGGAAGGCAAATTCGTGCGGCCTTTGTGCCAAGAAGCAAAGACTATCTCTTTATGTCAGCCGACTATTCGCAAATTGAATTACGCATTGCAGCTTCATTTGCCAAAGATGAAACAATGATTGAAGCCTTTCGCACAAGGCGCGACATTCATGCGACTACAGCCGCCAAGGTTTTTAAAGTCGCCTTGGAAAAAGTGACTCCTGATATGAGGCGTAAAGCGAAAGAGGTAAACTTTGGAATTTTATATGGAAGCACTGCCTTTGGTCTCTCACAGAATTTAGGAATTTCGCGAACGGAAGCCGCTGAAATAATTGAATCTTACTTTACGGAATTCTCTGCGATTAAGCGCTACATGGATGATTCCATAAACTTTGCCCGTGAAAACGAATATGTAGAAACTATACTTGGCCGCAGACGCTATTTGCGCGACATTAATTCAAGAAATATTACTACGCGCGGGTTTGCCGAGCGCAACGCAATCAATGCACCCATTCAGGGTAGTGCTGCTGATATAATTAAGATCGCCATGATCTTAATAAATAAATGGCTTGCCCTTGAGAAGCTAAAAACTAAAATGACTATGCAGGTGCATGACGAATTGGTTTTTGATCTTCATAAAGATGAACAAGACATAGTGAAACCAAAGGTAATTGAGCTGATGCGATCGGCAGTGATTTTAGATGTGCCAATGGAAGTAGAGGTAGGGATTGGTAAAAATTGGCTAGAGGCGCATTAGTCGATTATTGAACAGTAAGATTTATTTTTCAATCAGATCAAGTACAATTTGATAACATTTTTACTTTTATAAAGGCATGAGAAAATCCCTCTATCTGGTCGTTGTTTATCTGGTATTTACTACCTCCTTTGTAAAAGCCCAGACCATTTCTCCTTCTCCCTATTTCTCTTTTGGAAAGGGATTGGGCATAACATCTCCTGACAGCCTCTTTCTTTTAAACATTCGCTTTCGAATGCAAAACCGTGCTGCCTTTCGCACAGAAAGTGCCTCGGATCTTTCTATCGATCAGGTAGAGGCTAGGGTGAGAAGATTGAGGCTTCGCTTTGATGGATACATTTATAACCCGAGACTTACTTACCTGATTCAACTCTCTTTTACCCGTGCCGATATGGATTTTGACGATACCGGGTTTCCTAATGTAATTCGAGATGCAATGGTAATTTATGCCATAAGCAAAACATTTTCTATTGGATTGGGTCAAACTAAATTACCTGGAAATAGACAACGGGTAAATTCTTCAGGAGATTTACAACTTGCAGATAGATCGATTGTCAACTCGACATTTAATATTGACCGTGATTTTGGGGTTCAGGCCTACTACAACAATTACGTTGGAAAACTTTACTATGTTTTGCGTGGTTCAATTTCAACGGGCGAGGGAAGAAATATTGTAGCGTCTGATCGGGGACTTGATTATACCGGGCGAATTGAGCTTCTCCCTTTCGGGCCGTTTACCAATGGGGGCGATTATTTTGAAGGTGACTTGATGCGTGAATCAAAACCAAAAATTTCGCTTGGCG
Source organism: Cytophagales bacterium (assembly GCA_038251495.1). GTDB lineage: Bacteria > Bacteroidota > Bacteroidia > Cytophagales > Cyclobacteriaceae > ELB16-189. The sequence goes on along the minus strand of JBBSBG010000231.1, from coordinate 3,620 downwards.
TTACGTTATCGCAAAATAAAAATACTACGCGTGCAGGTGGGCAATTAGGAAAGTTTTTATATGACTCCCGAGATATGACCACTTTCATGACAGACTTTTTGATGAAATATAATGGTTGGGCACTGGCGTGTGAATGGTTAGAAAGAAATTCACCTGACCCGATTACCATAAATGCTGATGGCGATGTTCGGTTCATTTATACCGGCTTCGGTCAAAATTATCAAGGCAGCTACTTGTTCAAGAACAACTATGAAATTGTAGCTAGATATTCGCAGATAAATCCGTTTGAAAAAATACAAACGCTAGATGATCTGACTAGACAATACACAATAGGTGTAAATAAGTACATTAAAGGACATCGTGTAAAACTTCAAAGTGATATTACGCTTGAGAAGAATCAGTGGCTTCAAACTAGTAATGCAAATACAGATAGTTGGACAATACGGTTTCAGATTGAAGTTGGTATATAATCAGACTGACTAAATACCTTTCTTTCTTCGGATTGCTTTGGGGCCATACCAAAGCCAGAAACCCGTGATAGAGAGAAATAGTAGTCCCCATCCTAAGTAATTTGTGTAAACCAATTTGAATCCCTCACTTACAATCGATCCATCATGAATGTGTTCAATCCAATCGGCATGGCGTTGTGATACGGAAAGAGTCTTAGCGGTAGTTGCATCTACTTGAACTTCCCAATAATCTTCTTTAAAAGTAACTTTAATAATTCCTTTATCCGGTCGCACATCCATGCGGTCTATTTCAATTTTTCTTCCCGTTACAGAATCAATTGCATGCATTGCATTCGCGGCTACCTGATCGAAGCTTGCCCAATCGCGCAAAGAGAGACTCGTTCCTTTTAATGTGGGGGGTTGCAGTAGGGCTACATTCTTTTTCCAGCCAAGTAACACACCTGTGCTAGCGGTAATAATCATGAATAGAACAACGCTAATGCCTATCCATTTATGAAGGGAGCGAAATTGACGAAGTCGATTTACTAAGTTTTGTAAAGCCACGGACTGAAAATTAAATAATTGCCCTACGCTTACATAAGGCATTTCTAAAAACTCCGCTTCCCCTTCTCTTTCGGAGACGGGGTTGAGGTCATAAAAGCAAACGTTTTTAGAGATGCCACTAAGATGTAGGACAATAAATAGTAAAACTTAACTCAACGTGTTACGAAAATTTAGACTTGGCGAATTAATGCCCGAGACAAATTGACGGTATTGTAAATCCATGATGGTATCAATATTAGCCTGCAAGTTAAACACATTATTAATTGTATCGGATGCCCTGAGGTTTAATGTGTGCCACTAAGGCATTCACTCGGGCGTGGCAAACTGCAAATTATCTTCACCCGCTGCTGCTATAGTTATTAAGACGTTTCCAGCCATTGAAGTTAGAGAACAACTTGCCAAGAGAAACTACCTTGATTTGATGCAATAAAATCTTTATTTTGATGTGCCGAATAATATTGTGCTGATGAAAACTACTACTATACACGTTCTTTCCAAACTTCTTAATATTAGCCCTTCTACAGTTTCCAGGGCACTTAACGATCATGTTAACATTGCTCCCGCTACTAAAGCCCGAGTTCTTGAGGCTGCAAAGAAACTAAACTATGAGCCCAATCTATTTGCTGTTGGGCTTAGGCAAAACAATAGTCGAGAAATCGCCATTATTGCCCCTTCCTTATCCGGTTTTTTTTACGATTCATTTATTTCGGCAGCTGAAGCAGAAGCGAAAAAATTGGGATATTCCTTAGTAATTCTTTTGTCAGGCGATGATCCGGAAATAGAACGGCAGAACTTAAAAACATGCAAGCAACGGAGAGTTTCAGGGGTAATGCTTTGTGTTACTTCAAAAACAATACAAGAAGAATACTTGCAGAATTTTAGCGAATATGATATTCCTATTCTCTTTTTTGACAAGGTTCTAGAGATGCTAGGCGCCACAAAAGCCTGTGTGGATGATGAACGCGCAGCCATTCTTGTGGCTGAGTCCTTACTAAAACACAATAAGAAAAAAATTCTTTCCATTTTCGGAGATATTCGTTTTTCGATTTCACAAAAAAGGCTCTCAGCCTATCAGCAGGTATTTGCTTATGCTGGAGAAAGCCAATCTATAGTAATTGAACATGCTCAATCAGCGAGTGAAGCATGTGATTTAGTTCTTGCTGGGTTGAGTAGGAATACTAAACCCGATGCCATCTTCTGCATGAGTGATGAGATATTGACAGGCGCCATGAAGGCAATACAAATTCTTGGACTCAAGATTCCTAATGACGTTGGGGTAATCGCAATTAGTAATGGATTTTTTCCAAAGCTATATCACCCTGAAATAACGTATGCTGAAACGAGTGGCTACGGACTGGGAGTTCTAGCTCTGAAAGGATTAATAGGCTTAATAAATAAAACAGATTCTTCTCGTACTTATATCCAAGAATCAAAATTGATTGAAGGACATTCTTTGTAAGAGGTTTAAAACTTAACTCTAAGTGTTCCGAAAATATTTCTCCCTGGCGAATTAATGCCCGATGCAAATTGCCGATATTGCAAATCCATGATGTTATCAATACCAGCCTGCAATGTAAACACATTATTAATCGTATAGGATGCTCTGACATTTAGTGTATACCAGGAAGGCATTCCCACAGGTGTGGCATACTGCAAATTATCCTCACCGCTGATGCTATAGTTATCAAGTCGTTTCCAGCCATTGAAGTTAGAGAACACCTCAGCATACAACTTTGAAGTTGTATAGTTTAATCCAATCCTGCCAAAGGTTGGCGGAATGTGATCCAAGGGGGTTTCAGAACCGTTATCATTTTTAACACGACCATGTGTGTAATTGTAAGCTGCTGCTAAATTTAGTTTGGATAGTAACTCGAACTGACCACTTACGCTGTATCCATAAATGTATGCCTTGTTTGCATTTTGGCTGCTCACTACGTTTGCCGGAAACCCATTGTAATCAATAGTTGATTGATTATTGAATGTGGTTGGCAGTGTAACAATGGCGTCAAAGAAATTGGTAGCAAACAAAGTTCCTTCAAGCCGCACACGCGATCCAAAAAATTTGGTAATGCTTAAATCCCCGTTTATAGTTTTTTCTGGGCTAAGATCGGGATTGGGAACTACCAATATGCCCGTGGTTGTTGGCGATCCTTGCACAGACTCAAACACTTTTGCCAAATCATCAATGTTAGGTACACGAAAACCAGTACTTGTCAGAAAGGAGAACTTCCAACTTGTTGGTGAATAAATGATGCCAATGTTACCACTTGCATAGGTATTATTTTGTTTGATGTCGTTATAAGGAAACGGGAAGAAAGATTTATCTACGAAAGTAGAATTAAGTGAACTTCCACCAATACGAATCCCATCATTCAAAGTCCACTTATCGTTTAGCGCTAAGGTGTGAGTTGCATATAGTGCCCAATAATTCAATGTGTTATCACCACCTGGATAGCGGGTGTCAATGGACGAGATTGCTCCAGTAGAAATATTTTCGCGGTAAGCAGTTGAGGTAAGATTGTTGAATTGACTATCAAAACCATACCGAAGTTGATTTGATTTGATTTTCTTTTGTAGATCAATAGTTACTGCACCCACCTTAATATT
>JBBSBG010000230.1:0-5234 GCA_038251495.1 Cytophagales bacterium | reverse complement strand
TTCTATGACTGCTATAATTTCTTCGTATTTGCGAATATCGCAAACCAAGGGTAACACGTTGCCTCCGGTTTGAGCATGAAGTTCAGAGGCTGCTTTTTCAAGAACATCTTTTTTTCTGCTCGTGATTACCAGGTTTGCACCAAGTTCGAGCATGTATTTGCCCATTGACTTGCCTAACCCGGTGCCGCCTCCGGTAATGATGATCGTTTTATCTTTTAACGATCCTGATTTTAACATTCCTTCCATAGATTTTTACCTACCCCAACCCTCTCCGAAGGAGAGGGAGAGTTAAGGATTTTAGTTAAGTTTTTCAATATGTATTGCTTTCTCGGTCCAAGGTAAGAATTGAATTTAATTTAAGATATTTGTTACTTAATTTTTTAAAATATGAGAGTTTCCAATTTTTTAGTCATTATCCCAATACTGATTTTTTCATCGTGTATCGTTACTAAGAAGAAGTTTGATGATGTACTTGCCCAAAAGGTAAAAGCCGAAGGTGAGTTAGCTGAGCGAAATAATCAATTAGATAAAGCAAATACTTCTATAAAGGAGTTAAATGAAACCCTGGCTAAGTTAAAGCAGGACACAACGGACATAGGCAAAACCTATCGCACAACTAGTGCAAAGTTGGATGACCTTAACAAGGAGTATGACCAATTGAACTCATATTATAAAAATTCTCTTAACAATAGCGGCAAGCTTAATCGCGATTTGGCAGCACAAAAGGATCAGCTGCTGGCTATTCAGGAAAATCTGGAGAGTACGCGCAAACAAAATGATTCACTTAGTTATAGTCTCGCTGAACGTGAAAAGAAAGTGAAGGAATTAGAAAAGGTATTGGCCAACAAGGATAAGGCAGTTAAGGATTTGAAAGATCGCATTAGCAATTCCTTGCTCAACTTTAAAGAGAGTGATCTGACGGTTCAGGTAAAAAACGGAAAAGTATATGTATCCCTTGCTGAGCAACTGTTGTTTGGCTCAGGCAGTATTGTGGTGGATAACAAAGGAGTAGGTGCGTTGCAACAATTGGCCAAAGCGATCAAAGACCAAAAGGATATTCAGATTACGATTGAAGGCCACACCGATAATGTGCCGATTTCTAAAAAATCAGCTTACATGCAAGATAATTGGGACTTGAGTGTGATGCGCGCAACCTCTATTACAAAAATTCTGACCGATGCCGGAGTATCGGCCAAGCAAATAACAGCTTCAGGTAAAGGAGAGTATTCTCCATTAGCGTCCAATGATACTCCACAGAATAAGCAGAAGAACCGGAGAACGGAGATTATTATAACTCCTAACTTAGATGAGCTGTTTAAGATTTTGGAGGCAAACTGATTGATTACTGGTGACTGAATAGAAACGAAAGTTTAGTTATTTCGTCCACCAGATTTTTGAGTTTATTTTTCTCAAATCGCCAACGAATTTATTTTTGTTTTTAGGTGAAACTAAAACGCGGCCACCCTTATAGCCTATTTCCAATCTGTCAATCGATAGCGCTGGTGCACTTGCAAGCTCGTTGGTCTTTTTTATCCACTCAATGTCATTAATGCTGATGTCGATAGTTTCAATAACACCACATTTAATCAGTAGGTGATTATTGTCCGTTATTTATGGTAAGCCTTAGTATAGATATTAATTCCAAATAGAATGACTAGTCCACAGATTATTAAACCAATCCATACATGATTTGCAATCCTAATTGCTGTTACTGTGCCGAGAACAGCAATTGTAGGAATTAGAATTTCAAGTCCAATCTTTGACTTGTGAATAATGCTCATTTATTCCTAACCTTTACTATGTAGGCTGATAAAATTAGGAAACTAAAACCGGGTCACAAAGCCAACTAATGTTCAATGCGCAAAATAAAAACCGCATACTAATTTAATAGTATGCGGTTAAAATCAAACGATGAATATTCCTTAAACCTACATGCTATCTATCGAAATAGCGCTAATCTGCTTCTGTTTCACTAACTCATTAAACCGGGGTACCTGGTTTGTCATGATCTTGTTCAGTTGATTCAATTGAACATCAATCTGGTCAACAATTTCTTTATGCACTTCCTTCACCTGGTTAGTTGGTTTGTAATCGCCACCATCCACCTCTCCGCCTAATGCAGCTAGTTTGTTGTTCAGGCGCACCGGGTAGTTTAATGGATCTTGTCCGCTTCGGTTTTTAGTCTGATATAAAGCCTCTTCGATTTTCTTCATGTCATCTAAAATGGATTTAGCCAGTTCTGTAACTTCTTTCATGTCTTCCTTGCCTTTCATCGGTTCGGTTACGCGGTTTATTTGCTCGCGGGCGGCTCTTATTTTCTTAATCGCCTTATGGGTGTCAGTTAGTTTGTCGCGCACGGCAATGGAGAAATCAAATTGATCTTTGATGTCAGAAACTGTTCCACTGGTGCGCGGATCTTTTACAATCTCAAATTCAGTTTCAGAAACTTTTCCATTTACAGTTAACCTAGCTTTGTAAGTTCCCGGCATAGCTTTAGGTCCGGTGAGTGAACCCGCCCACATAATCAAACCTTCAAAACCTTCGGCATCCGCATAGCGCATGTTCCAGATAAACCGATTCATATCAGGCTTAATTTTCAATGCTTCTTCGTTTTCTTTTTTGTTAGGCTTGGTAGCAAACTTCTTTATCAAGGTTCCATTCTTTTCTATGATCTCTAAAGTAGCCACTGCTTTCACAGTGTCTTTTAAAATGAAATGAATCATGACTCCGTTAGGATGATTTGTTCCTTCATTCTTCGGCTGACCTCTACGCCCAGCTTGGCCGCCATTCATGCGGTAGCTTGGCATTGGCTTAAATAAGTGAACATCACTTTTGGTAATGGTTTCATTGAGTTGATGTAGTGGAGTAAGATCATCAATCAACCAAAAGCTACGGCCTTGCGTTGCCGCGATCAGGTTGTCATTCTTAATGGTAAGATCAGTAATTGGTACGATAGGTAAGTTTAGTTGGAATGGTTTCCAACTGGCACCATCATCGAACGATACATACATCCCGAATTCAGTTCCTGAATAAAGAAGTCCTGCCCGTTTTGGATCAGCTCTTACAACGCGGGTAAAATGTGTTGGATCAATACCATCTACAATCTTAGTCCAGGTTTTTCCATAGTCTTTTGTTTTATAAAGATAGGGATGGTAGTCACCTTGTTTATAGCCAGTAGCGGCAACATAAGCGCCCCCTTTAACGAATGGATCGAACTCAACACTGTTAAACATAGTCCACTCAGGCATTCCGGGCGGAGTGATTTTATCCCAGGTCTTGCCTGCATCTTTAGTGATGTGCAGTAACCCATCATCGGAACCCGCAATGATTAAATCTTTTTCGTAAGGAGATTCCGCCACAGCGAAGATCGTACAGTAGTATTCTACAGCCGTATTGTCTTTGGTAATCGGACCACCAGAAGGACCAAGCTTAGAAGGATCGTTTCTTGTTAGATCTGGGCTAACCAATTCCCAACTCTCGCCATCGTTATACGAAACATGTAGGTACTGAGATGCTGCGTATAATTTTTTTGAATTATGCGGTGAAAAGAAAATCGGGAAGTTCCATTGAAAGCGATACTTAGCACCTTCAGCGCCATGCCCCATTGGATTATCGGGCCAAGCATTGATGCCGCGTTGCTCTCCTGTTTTATGATTCACACGGGTTAAAAATCCATCATAGCTTCCACCGTAAACAACATCATCATTGGTTGGGTCAATAGCAATGTGACCGCTTTCACCACCCGCTGTTGGTTCCCAATCGCGTTCGCCAATTGAATAGCCATCCGTGCGATGGGCTATGCGTTGTGTAGAGTTATCTTGTTGGGCTCCATAAATCCGGTAAGGGAAATGATTGTCGGTAGTTACCCGATAGTATTGCGCAGTTGGTTGATTGGAATAGGTTGTCCAATTTTCACCTGCATCAAATGAAACCTGAGCACCGCCATCATCTGCAATAATCATCCGCTGATTATCTTCAGGGGCAATCCACAAATCATGGTGATCACCATGAGGTGCGTTATACGAAGTAAAAGTTTTTCCACCATCTTTTGATCTATGATACGATACGTTCATCACATAAACCATGTCTTCATCTTTTGTATCGGCATAAATTTTTGAGTAATACCAGGCGCGTTGGCGCAGGTTTCTGTCTTCATTCATTTTGCGCCAGGTTTCTCCACCATCGTCCGACCTATAAACACCACCATTATCATTTTCTATAATCGCATAAATACGATTTGAATTTACAGGCGAAACAGAAACACCAGAGATGCCCCAGATACCTTTCGGCAAACCTTCATTCTTTGAAATGTTAGTCCACGTGTCGCCACCATTCGTGCTTTTCCAAAGGGCAGAACCTTCGCCACCACTTTCAAGGCTATAAGGTGTTCTTTTTATTCTCCAGGTTGATGCGTAAAGAATGCGTGGATTGTTAGGATCCATACTTAAGTCAATCGCTCCGGCATCCGCATTAGCAAATAAAACTTTCTTCCAATTTTTCCCGCCATCTTCTGAGCGATAAACACCACGCTCGTCTGACGTTTTAAAAAGATCGCCTAATACCGCAGCATAAACCAAGTCTGGATTTTTTGGATGGATGCGAATGCGTGATACATGCTTTGAATCTTTCAACCCAATATGCGTCCAGGTTTTTCCGGCATCGGTAGTTTTATACATGCCATGACCATAAGATACATTTCCTCTTACCGTTACTTCACCTTGGCCCACGTAAATCACATTATTGTCCCACTCACTTACGGCAATGGCACCAATTGAACTACCGAAGTAGCCATCGGAAATATTTTCCCAACTATTGCCGGCATCTGTTGTTCTCCAAACACCACCGCCAGTTGCGCCAAAGTAAAAGAGATTGGGTTTGCCTGGAACTCCGGTAACGGCATCTGCCCGTCCACCTCTATAGGGTCCAATACTGCGCCACTCTAACGCATTGTAAAGTTTTTCATCATAGGTTGTTGCAGATTTTACCGGGGCTGATGAGCTCTTTTTCTGAGCGAATAAACCTAACCCAACAATCAGGAATGAAAGGAGCAAAAGGAAAGTCTTCTTCATAGAATTAATTTTTGATTTAGGCAGCTAGTTTACTTCTATTGTGTCACTTTTCAAGTGCTTTTTTTATTAGTGGACATACAGACAAATGACAGGCGGAGTTGTATTTTGATAAAAGTCACCTATTTTGAAGAAAAATTTCAGGCATGAATTCCAGTAGCATAAGAC
>JBBSBG010000229.1:0-5239 GCA_038251495.1 Cytophagales bacterium | reverse complement strand
TCTTTCACCATCAATGCAGCTCCACCTTCTTCACCTGCAGGAGCACCTTCTTCGGCTGGTTGAAAAATAAATTTCACCGTTCCTTTCAAGTCAGCTTTGTTCTTTGATAAGATTTCGGCAACGCCCATTAAAATAGCGGTGTGTGTATCATGACCGCATGCATGCATCACTCCGGTCTCCTGCCCATTGAAAGTCGTTTTTACTTTCGATGCAAAAGGTAAGCTATTTCGCTCAGTAACAGGTAATGCGTCAATATCTGCGCGCAACGCAATTACAGGCCCGGGCTTTGCACCTTTTAATAAAGCAACCACTCCGGTTTTAGCCACTGGATATTGAACCTCAAGCCCAAGTTTTTTTAAATGCTCGGCTATATAGGCTCCGGTTTTTACTTCGCGATTTGAAAGTTCAGGAAACTCATGAAAATGTCTACGCCATTGAATTACGTTCGCCTCAAGTTCCTTTGCTTGTTGATCTATTTTTGCTTGCAGTTTAGGATTTAACTGTGCGAATGAATTGATGATTGCTAAGGAGAAAAGGAAAGTGAAAAGTTTTTTCATGGCTATAGATTTAAATTAATTTGAGAACTTCTTGATGGAGAACCGGAAGATCCTTTATTATCATCTTCCAAACCAAGTTGTCGTCAACTGCATCATACGCGTGAATTACTCGGTTTCTAAATCCAATTATTTCTGGGGCTTTACTGAGGGGAAAATCTTTATCCGTCTTTAGTATTCTATTAACAGGCTCTCCTATTATACTTAATTCGCGTTCAACTGCCCTTTTTACCGTAAGTGAATTTTGATACCAATTAAAATCCCGCTTTCCTTGTAAATGAAAATTAATCCCATCGATACACATTAAAATGTCAGTTAATGACTTTTTAATTGCATCACTCGTATAAAGGAATCTTTGACTCGTTGATACTCTTTATAAAATAAGGGTTCTTAAGAGAAGATTCAGTAATCAAATCAACTGACCTTTCTAATAAAGATTCTAATTGATCTGCCAGGTCAAAATAATGTTGGCCATACTCTACCGGATCAAGATAATCTTCAAAGGCAATCAACAAATCAATATCACCGGTTGCTTTAAAATTTCCTTTTATAGCAGATCCAAAAGCATAAGCACGTTTTACTTTGTGCTTTCTAAGCAATTGGAGTACGGCTGGCATTTTCTTATTGAGCAACTCAATCATAATTCAAATTTACACAGAAAAAAATTGCCGAAGAATCTGGCATGTTGACAACTCTTTCTACTTCTTTGCATTCATATAATCCAGCGTAAGATTGAGAAAGGCTTTAACTCCTGTTGTCATTGCTTTTTCATCAATCATAAAATCGGCTGTGTGATGCGTGGGTTGTCTCTCTAATTTCATCTCCGTTGGATACGCCCCTAGAAAAAAGAAAAAACCTGGCACCTCACGTTGAAAAAAAGAAAAGTCTTCGGCCATGGTAACAGGCACGGTGATCTTTACATTTTCTGCGCCCGCGGCACGCACTAAACTTGGCGCCATTTGCTCTGTTAACGTAGGATCATTTACTGTTGCCGGATACATGATTTGAATATCAACCTCTGCTTTCGCGCCAGCACTTTCGGCAATTTTGGTAGCGGTGCGAATTATATCCCGATGAATTTTTTTCTGCATTTCGTCATCAAAGGCACGAATGGTTCCCTCCAATAATGCTTCTTCGGGAATAATGTTTCTGCGAATACCCGCGTGCATGCTGCCAATAGTAATTACTGCTCCTGCTTTGGTTAGTTCAGTTTGCCTGCTCACTATTGTTTGCAGTCCGGTAATAATTTGCGCAGAGATTACAATTGGATCCACGCTATCCCACGGAGTAGCACCATGCGCGCCTTGCCCTATAACTTTAATATTCACACCATCCACCGAAGCCATCAATCCGCCAGAGCGATATGCCAACTGACCAGAGGGCAACAAGGATTGAATGTGCAATCCAAAAATTGCATCTACTTTCGGGTTTTCAAGCACACCTTCTTTCACCATTAATTCTGCACCTGATACACCATCGCTAACAGGCGCACCTTCTTCTGCCGGTTGAAAAATAAACTTTACGGTTCCTTTCAATTCACTTTTATTCTTTGAAAGAATTTCGGCTGTGGCCAACAACATAGCCATGTGTGTATCGTGGCCACAAGCATGCATTACTCCGGTTTCTTGTCCATTGAACGGTACTTTTACTTTTGATGCGAAGGGCAATGAATTTCGTTCGGTAACTGGCAAGCCATCAATATCAGCGCGCAAAGCAACAACGGGTCCTGGCTTGCTCCCTTTCAATATTGCTACAACTCCTGTTTTTGCAACCGGATATTGAACTTCAAGTCCTAATGCTTTTAATTGATTGGCGATTCGCTCACCTGTTTTTAATTCGCTATTGGATAGTTCAGGGTGTTCATGAAAATACCTGCGCCATTCTATGATTTTCGGCTCCAGGTCCTTAACCTGTTGATCAAGTTTAGCTTTCAGCTTGGCATCGATTTGCGCCATCCCTAATATTGCAGCAAGTGATAAACAAGCCGTAAAACAGAATTTCTTCATAGGTTTGAGGAATTAAAAAATCAATGTAGAAAGAAACTGTGCCGACACAAAAGAATATTCCATGAGATGGGTGAAAATCTTTGCGAACAGGGATGCGGCTAACAATCGGTTGATTGAAAACAAGCCTCAATTACTCGTAGTTGAAGGAAAACGCATCTGTTTAGTAAAGCAAGGTGAAATCATTTATGGGGTGAGCGATACTTGCACACACAATGGTGAATCATTAAGTAAAGGAAAGGCGAATCATGTTGGAGAAATTATTTGTCCGTGGCATGGGTATCAGTTCAATTTGAAAACCGGGCGCGAATATCAACAGCGATCGGTCGATGTAGCTTGTTATCCTATAAAAGAAGAAGCTGATGGTTTGTATATTGGCGTGTGATTGGCAATAGAGTTTATATAAAGATCGTTATGATCAAAAGTTAAGTGTTTTGAAAAGAATATTCCCCCTTTTAGTTTTCTTATCGGTATACGCAAACACCACCGCCCAACCCGAGCTCGAGGTCGATATATTGCTGAAGCGAATTTCTTACTCGGAAATAATACCCGAAGGTCTATTGGCTGGGCGTTCTGTCGTTTTGTTTGATGATGATCTATCCCAAAAAGACCTTGAAGACACTCAAACTGTATTTCAACAAACGGGCATTGATGCAGTAGCCTATTTCAATAGCAACGATATTCTTGCTGGGGTAGACCCGGAAAAAGCGTTTTCAAATTTTTTGATCACACGGCAGATTTCATTTCTTATTTTCTTCAGCAAGAAGAGCGATTATTCATTCACATTCGTGCGATTTAATGGCAAGGGAGATTTAATCGGAAAAGAATCCATAGCCTGGCAACAAAAAGGAACCGTGCTAAAAGAATTGCTGATGACTATTTATCGATTTGCCATGAGCAATTTGAAGAAGCAAAATTTATTGATCAACAATTTTCCTGAACAGGAAATACCTATTAAATATTTTACGGGTAGAAGAAGTGAAACCTATACGGCCATGGTAAAATCATTTCGAGTGGCTGTGCCAAAATTTGGAACCGCAAAAGAAGACACCATTCTTGTTCAACTTCTAAAGAAATACTTTCCAGTGAAGTATGAATTGGTTGATCCTTCGCTTGATGATCGGGAACTGGAACGAAAAGGTTTTATTACTGTATTGCGGTTTATTCACACACAAGGTAAGATTGCAAAGAAAATTCTTGAGTATGATCTCTCTCAAATAGCAAACTCTATTGCCTCAGTAGTTTTAGTGAACGGAGAGTCTCAAATAAAAACTATTCCGGCCGATGAGCCTGTGTTTAAGTTTTACATCAAACATCTGGAGTATGGCAATATATTTCTTGGAAACAAATGGGATGCTGATCAACTCTGGCATGTCGCGCTCGCCAATCATTTACAATTGATGCGGTTGGATTTGAAATATTGATCCGTTTAACCACAGAGAGCGCAGAGAAATTTTAGCGTGTTTTTAAATAATTCAGGGCATCTCTAAAAACTCCGCTTACCCTTCTCTTTTGGAGAAGGGGCAGGGGTTGAGGTAATGAGAGCAAGGGTTTTTAGAGATGCCCTTCAGTTAAACTCCGTGTTCTCCGTGGTTAAATTTTCTTTCGTTTTGAAATAAGCAAGGCAACCACAATTATGATGGAGAAGAAAACAAATCCATTAAAATGGATGTGCGGAAAAAAATTCCAGTGATGACCCCAACCAAAAACACCATGAAAAATAGCTTTAAAAATTCCGGCAATCACGCCAATGATTGCACCAAATACTCCCGCCACTATTCCAATGGCTCCACCAATCAAACCAATGACTAATCCTATAAAGCCCAAACCCAATCCAAACCAAAGTGGAAATGTAAAAACCAGGATGATAGCAATGAGAATGGATGATGATCGATTCATAGTCTTGGTGTTTCACTTCTCGCCACAAAAACCATTCAAAAAATTCTTCAACGCTAAAATGTTGAAAAATAAACGTAAATAAGGGGTCTGCCTGATTCTTGCTGATCTAAACTGTTGAAAAATGAACAGTGCTTTTTCTAAAAACGCACACTAATTATTGCTGATAAAATTTTATCGAAGTATTTCTTCTTAAAACAAGAAACAAATAATTATTACTTTCGTTAATCCAACAAATTTTCAAACTATTATGAAAGTATATCTCGGTGAATTTGAAGAACTCGTGCTCCTTACTATAGCAACTCTGGGGCAAGAAGCCTATGGAGTTTCCATCCAGCAGGATATTGAATCGCGGTGTAACCGCAAAATCAGCATCGGTGCATTACACTCAACTATCACACGTCTGGAAGAAAAGGAATTTTTGAAATCGTGGTTGGGTGGCGCTACGCAAGAGCGAGGCGGAAGGAGCAAGCGATTTTATGAAATAACTCGAGCAGGCAAAAAAGCTGTTGCCGAAAGTAAAAGCTTGCGCGATGAGTTGTGGAGTTTATCTAAAGTAACGTTATCAACCAACGAATGAAACAACAGCCTCCAAAGTTAGCCCGAAGATTTTTTGATTGGTATTGTGGCCAAGCAAAGGTGGAGGATTTGGTGGGTGATTTAGACGAATGGTTTTATCAGAATCTAAAAACAAAATCTCCAGCGAAAGCTAAGATCATTTATTGGAGACAAACTTTATTACTGATTTTTTCATACGCTATTAAAAGGCGAAAACAAAAGGCAGCT
>JBBSBG010000228.1:0-5264 GCA_038251495.1 Cytophagales bacterium | reverse complement strand
TTCCCTACCCGATGCCTACAAATCCATTGCCGAAGCATTTATACATGCGGGCGCCCAAAATGATTGCAAGGTTAATTTGAAATGGATTTCATCGGAAGATATTCACAAAGACACGGTTGAAAATATTCTGGGTGGATTAAACGCAGTGCTTGTTGCGCCTGGTTTTGGGGAGCGCGGTTTGGAAGGGAAAATTGAAGCGATCAAATACGTGCGTGAAAACAAAATTCCTTTTTTGGGGATTTGTCTGGGCATGCAGTGCGCAGTGGTTGAGTTTGCGCGGCATCTTCTTCATTTGAGTGATGCCAGCACAACAGAATTAAATCCCAAAACAAAACACCCGGTAATTGACATGATGGAGGAGCAGAAGAAAATCACGAACAAAGGTGGCACAATGCGTTTGGGTTCATATACCTGCAAAATCAAAAAAGGAACAAAGGCTTTTCATATTTACGGTGATACAACAACCATTCATGAGCGTCATCGCCATCGGTATGAGTTTAACAACAAGTATCTTGACCAGATTGAAGAGGCTGGGCTTAAGGCAGCTGGTACAAATCCAGAAACAGGGTTGGTTGAGATTGTTGAATTAAAAGATCACCCGTGGTTTGTGGGTGTGCAATATCATCCGGAATTGAAGAGCACGGTACAAAATCCACATCCGTTGTTTGTAAAGTTTGTGGAAGCGGCTATGAATAATAAAAAGTCAAGCTCGTAATGTTGCACCCCAAGACGCTAAGAACGCAAATTGATAATGCTATAATAGTGCACGTAAAAGAACTTAAAATCTTTGTGCCTTTGCGTGCCAAATTCAATCTTACTAAAATAAAAAGTATCATTTTTCTACAATATCAATAATGGATAGAAATTCAGTCATAGGCCTTACACTCATTGCAGTAATGCTGCTAGTTTATTTTAATTTCCTTGCTCCCGATCCTGAACCACCGAAGGCAGCGCCTGCAGAAGCAACTACAGAAATTGTTGCCAAGGATAGCGCGTTATCGGAGCGCAAAGATTTGCAAATCGACAGTTTATCTCGATCAAACTATGGAAGTCTTTCCAGTTTTCTTTCAGGAAATGAAGAGTTAACAACCGTTGAAAACGCAGACTTGAAAATCAAACTTTCCAACCAGGGAAGAATTGAGGAAGTAGAACTCAAGAATTTTAAAACCTATTCTCAAACCCCGCTCTATCTTGCTCAAAAGGAAAACAATCGATTTTCTCTAATCGGAAATTATGAAGGAAAGGATGTTGACTTATATAAATTGTTTTACAAAGTTTCCCAAACTAAAAAGAGTGATACCACCCAACTTGTGTTTACAGCAAAAACCAGTGACGGTTTTATAAAACATATTTACTCCATCCCACCTTCGGGTTATCAGATTGGATACGAAGTACAAACTTCGGGTATTAACCTAGGTAGTAAAAACCTAACCTACCGCTGGCACGATGCCATTCCCTTACAAGAAAAAGCCATTGCCGACAGCAGAACCAAAACAAATCTCAACTATTATTTCACCAATGGAGACTACGATTACACCTCACAAACTGCTACTGAACTTAAATCTGAAGTTTTAGTTACTCCTGTTAAGTGGGTTTCTATCCGCCAGAAATTTTTCATCTCTTCAATCATTGCAAAAAATTCCTTTGCTGGTGGCGAGATTCAAATTTTTGCCAATGAAAATGACCCGCAAGTTGTAAAAGTTGCCGACCTTGAGTTATACATTCCTGTCGAAGATGTTGCATCTAAAAAGGCGGCCTTCAATTATTACTTCGGCCCAAATGATTATGAAATACTGCCTGATATAACAGAAGGCTTCTCAAAAAACCTCGACCTTGGCTGGCCTCCTATGTTGTGGATCAACAAGTTTGTGATCATCCCCATCTTCAAATTTTTAGAAGGCTTTATCAGCAATTATGGAATCATCATTGTGCTGTTGGTGCTCTTCGTTAAAATTCTTTTGCTGCCACTCTCGTACAAATCATATTTAGGAATGGCCAAAATGAAATTGCTAAAGCCTGAGCTTGATCTCCTCAAAGAAAAGAATGGGGACAACATGGCTCAGAATCAGCAAGACCAAATGAAGTTGTATAAAGAAGCGGGGGTCAATCCCTTTAGTGGTTGTATTCCGTTGGTGCTTCAAATGCCTATTCTCTTTGCGATGTTTTATTTCTTTCCGGTTTCTATCGAACTCCGTCAGAAAGCATTCTTGTGGGCAGAAGATCTTTCTACGTATGATTCTATTGTCAACTTACCCTTCACAATTCCATTTTACGGAAGTCACGTCAGTTTGTTTGTGTTGTTAATGACGGCCTCCACAATCATTTACACGTGGCAGAACAATCAACTAAGTGCGGTGCAAGGCCCAATGAAGTCGATGGGCTACATTATGCCGGTTGTCTTTATGTTTGTCTTGAACAATTTCTCAGCGGGATTAAGTTTTTACTATTTTGTTTCCAACCTGATTACGTTCGCGCAGCAAGCCATCATCAAACGTTTTGTGGATGAGGATAAGATATTGGCGGTAATGGAAGATCATAAAAAGAAATTGGTAGCTACTGGTGGAACAGGGAAAAAATCAAGCTTCATGAGCAAATTGGAATCGGCCATGAAGGCCAGTGAGGAAGCGCGAAAGGCGGGCAAGAAAAAGTAACGGGCAAAGGAAAATTGACAATGGATAATTGACAATGGATAATTCGTGCATTAACCTATATTTGTAGCCCTGATAAAAGTCGGGGTTATTTTTTTAGCTGAACAATCACTGAAACCTTAGGATGGGTAAAATAATCGCTATTGCGAATCAAAAAGGAGGAGTAGGAAAAACCACTACTGCTATCAATCTGGCAGCCAGCCTGGCTGTGCTCGAGTGTAAAACTTTGTTGGTGGATGCTGACCCGCAAGCCAACTCAACCTCTGGTTTAGGAATCAATCCTAAAGAAGTTGAAAAAGGAATTTACGAATGCATGGTTGATGGTGTTGATCCACTGGATGCGATTGTCAAAAATGACTTAAAGTATTTAGACATACTTCCTTCACATATTGATTTGGTTGGTGCCGAAGTTGAGATGGTGAACATTGAGCATCGTGAAGAGAAGATGAAGAATGCGCTAGCCAAAATTAAAGACCTGTATGATTTTATTATCATCGATTGCTCGCCATCGTTGGGGTTGATTACCATCAACTCCTTAACCGCTGCTGACTCAGTAATGATTCCTGTTCAGTGTGAGTATTTCGCTTTGGAAGGATTAGGAAAATTATTGAATACAATAAAAATTATTCAAACACGGCTCAATCCAAAATTGGAAATTGAAGGAATCCTGTTGACTCTTTATGACTCCCGAACTTCCTTAGGAAATCAGGTGGTTGAAGAAGTGCGAACGCATTTTAAAACTATTGCCTTCAAGACAATCATTCCACGAAACGTTAAGTTAAGTGAGTCACCTAGTTTCGGGTTGCCCGTAATTGTGCACGATGCTGAAAGTAAAGGCGCCATTAGTTATTTAAATCTGGCGCACGAAATTCTGCATAAAAACGGAATAGTAAAATGAGTAAGAAAAAAGCATTGGGCAGAGGATTGAGTGCGCTCTTAAGCGACACCGATGAAACTGAAAAATTAGATGTTGATGTAACCTCACCCGCTCGTTCAAATAAAGTTGTCAGTGATTCAATCAATGAAATTCTACTTTCAGAAATTGAAACAAATCCTTTCCAACCAAGGCAGCACTTCGATCAGGAAGCACTTAAAGAATTATCTGAATCTATAAAAGTACATGGCATTATTCAACCCGTTACGGTAAGGAGGTTTGCTGCTAATCAATATCAGTTAATTTCCGGTGAACGCAGGTTTCAAGCCTCCAAGTTAGCAGGGCTTACGAAAATACCGGCTTATGTTCGCACGGCCGATGATCAGCAAATGCTGGAGATGGCGTTGATCGAAAACATTCAACGCGAAAATTTAAATCCAATTGAAATTTCGCTTAGCTATCAACGATTAATTAGTGAGTGTAACCTAAAACAGGAAGAACTTGGTGAGCGGGTTGGCAAGAACCGATCTACTATCACAAATTACCTTCGCCTTTTAAAACTTCCGCCCGATATTCAAATTGCCGTGCGCGATCATAAACTTAGCATGGGTCATGCCCGTGCTATTATCAATGTAGAGAATCCTGATTCACAACTTTATATTTTCAAGAAAACGTTAGCCGAAGATCTTTCGGTTCGAAAAGTAGAAGAATTAGCAAGACACGTACTTGCAGGAACAACGGAAACTAAGACAACAGCTCCGGTCTCGCAGGAAAAGGAAATTACTCAACTTCAATCCAAACTATCATCGCACTTTGGCACGAAAATTAGTGTTAAGAGCGATGGCAAGAAGGGTGATATTCGTATTCCCTTCTTATCGATTGAAGACCTGAATCGAATTCTTGATATTCTAAAAGTTTAACATGCACGGAGCCGGCATCATTGGCATTCTCCTTATTAATATAACCTTTTGTTTTGCTCAAGAGGTTGAGCGCGATACTATTCCCTCGTCAGGAAATTTAGCTGACACTACCTTTACCGAAAACAGACCAGTAGAAGAAATTAAGTCGTATGCATCGCGCTTCGATCCGCGCAAAGCAATGTTATATGCAGCCGTTGTGCCGGGTATGGGGCAAGCGTATAATAAGAAATATTGGAAAATGCCCTTAGTGTATGGAGGGTTTGCAGGTCTTATTTATGGAGCCAATTTTTATCAGGGTCTTTATCTTGGATTCAAAAACGATCTGTTTACATTAATAAACGATCCCACTTCGAATGGTGGCGTAAGTCCTGATAATCTTTCGAGAGACCAACTGCGCACAGTAGTTGACCGAACAAGGCGCGAGCGAGATTTCATTATTATCCTCACGGGATTCTTTTACATCCTGCAGATGGTGGACGCCCATGTTGATGCGCACTTGAAAGAATTCGATCTAAACCCAAAATTGCAATTGACTGTTGAACCCACCATGGAAAACAATTCGATGATTGGCAGGAGTACTGGGTTAGCATTAAAAATTAAGTTTTAGAGAAGTGATAACCGCAAAGGCGCAAAGAGAAGAAATAAAAATAAAAGTATCTTGTTCTGATTTAAAAAAATCAGTGAAACTGTGGCCGACAAATTAAAATTCGTGTAATCGTGGCAATCAAAATCAGGATAAAAAAATATTTGTTTTTGTGTTTTGAAAAAAATCAGTGAATCTGTGGCATACAATTAAAATTGGTATTCGTGGCAATCAAAATC
>JBBSBG010000227.1:0-5309 GCA_038251495.1 Cytophagales bacterium | reverse complement strand
CGACACAAGGTCAAATGGAATAAGCTCCAACAGCTTTTATCGAGCCTTTGCAGGGTATAATGGCCCCCGATGGGCAACTGGTGTTTCCTGGGTTAATAGTCAAATAAACATTGCATCTACCAATGCAAGTATACGCACAGTTGTGCACACAGGTAACGTGCGTGCTTCGTTCGTTTACCGATTTGCGCCTGGGCCTAAACTACGTAAATTATTGCCACGGGTTAAGTCCTACTAGGGTCTATCCAAATCTCTTCACTACAAGATCACCCAAAATCATAAGACCTTCACGAAGATATTCATCTTTAAGGTTAATCAATTCATCAACTGGCAATCCTTCTTTGCCTGTAAGTTTTGTATCTAACTTTTCTGAAGCCTTCTTGTTTTCAATCTCTTCCATTTCAATTTTACGCTTCGATTCGCTCAATGAAATTTTAGATTCAGCAAGTCTGCTTCTAAGCTCATCAGTATCACTTATATATTTTTTTAAACTAATATCAAACTTGGCCCGATCTAAATAAGCCTTATTAAGTCCACTGATAACTTGTCCATTAATTTCATTTGCTTTCTGAAAATTAACAGGCTTAATAACGTCCCAAGGCAACGCACTTGGGTTGGCGCTTTCTCCGTACTGCTCTTCGTCAAACGCAGAGGGCAAACCAACGTCAGGGATCACTCCTTTATGTTGTGTACTGCTTCCTGTAACTCTATAGAATTTTTGAAAAGTTAGTTTCAATTCACCAACAGGTTCTTTTTCGCTAAGGAAACGGTTCAGATCCAGAACAGTCTGTACCGTACCCTTTCCATAGGTTGATTCTCCAACAATAACGCCACGCTGATAATCCTGAATAGCACCAGCGAATATTTCAGACGCAGAGGCACTAAAACGGTTTGTAAGCACCACCAATGAGCCACTATAAAAAACTTGCTTATCATCATCCGGCAATACATCAATTTCATTGGCCGAATTTTTAACTTGCACTACAGGCCCATCTTTAATAAATAAACCAGTAAGGTCAACAGCCTCTGGGAGCGAACCACCGCCATTGTTTCTTAAATCCATCACAATACCTTCAACGCCTTCGGCTTTCAATTCTCCAATCAATTTTTTTACATCACGAGTTGTGCTTCTATAATTAGGATCACCTTTTTGATAGGCATCATAGTCCATGTAAAAGCTTGGTAATGAGATAACACCCAACTTTGCATTACGACCTTGCAGCTGATAATTAATAACTTCTTTTTTAGCAGCCTGATCTTCCAATTTTATTTTATCTCGCACCAGAGTTATTTCCTGCGAGGGACCGTTTACTCCAGTCTTGGCTGGCAAAATAAGTAAGCGAACAGTCGTGCCTTTTGGTCCCTTAATTAACTTAACAACATCATCAATTCTCCAACCCACAACATCAACCATCTCCCCTTCCTTACCTTGAGCCACTCCTATAATCAGGTCATTAACATTAACCAATCCGGATTTTTGTGCATCGCCACCAGGCAAGATATTTACAATTTTAGTGTAATCATTTTCGGTTTGCAGTTGAGCTCCTATACCCTCTAATGATAAACTCATTTGTTGTTTAAATAGGTCTGATTGTTTTGGCGAAAGGTAATTCGTATGCGGATCATAAGACTCAGTTATCGCATTCATATAGATTGTAAATACATCCTCGGCTTTAAACTGTGAAAATGATTTATTGAAACGCTCGTATCGTGTCTTCAGCGTATTTTCGATCTCTTCTTGTTTTTTGCTTGCCAATTTTAAACTAAGCGCCTGACTTTTTATAATCTTCCTCCAGATGTCGTTTAGTTCGGATTTACTCGCAGCCCAATTCTCTTTATCGCGATCTGTTTCGTAATATTCATCAATAGTATAATCAAAATTCTGTTGAACAAGGGTGCTTAGCACATAATCCATTCGTTCCTTATACCGCTTACTAAATACCTGATAAATTTCAAATGCAGGATTTACATTTTCGTTTCGTGTTAGATCATCAATTACATACTTATATTTTTCAAATGACTTTACATCAGAGGCTAAAAAGTATGTTTTGCTGTTATCAAGTTCAATGATGTATTTATTTAAAATAGCGGCTGACAAAGAATCATTCAGCTTAATCTTACGGTAATGATTATTATCTAAAATGTATGAAATTACCCGAGCCTCTTTGCCAAATACCGGCTTCGCCTTTAGCAAAAGCGTATCGGCAGGGCCACCAAATGAAACCCCAATCAAAACTCCAAACATCACCATCAACACCAAGGTCTTCTTCATGCGTACAGATTTTTCTTTACTTGAACGTGAGATTTAACAAACCGGATGCCACTTATTTAGACAACTTGTCGAAATCGAATTCATTTAGAAATTTCTGGGCTTCATCAATGGATTCAAATTCAAATGATTTCTTAGTTCCTACATTGGAACGAATTTCAATCTTAAGTAATTCGATATTCTTCGAGGTATTTTTAGACTTAGGCTTGACATGCTTGTAATCCTCTGATTCTTTTCTGCTTACATTAAACTGCGTGGCACGAATATTTTTACAATACGTGCACTGATAATGTTTGATCAATTCCTTTGGCGTGCCATCTTCATTTCTCTCAATTACTTCCTCTTGCTTAACCCGCATGGTATAAAAACCACAATTTTGGCATTGAAGAGCAATCAGGTGACCTTGGTATTTTTCAATTTTTATTTCCTTGGTCTTTTCATCAATCCAAACATCGTAGTCTATTGAAAAGATATTTTCCTCTTCCTGCATCCCTTCACCCAAATGCACATCCTCTTCATCTTCGCTTAACAACTTCATTTTACTACCCGTACTTGAGATTCTAGGAGAATAACGCAAGCGCCTTAGTCTCACATTCAATTTAGTTGGGTAATAGTAATCAAGTACCAACGATGCAATATAAATCAACAGCGTAGCACCGGCTATTGAGAAGAAAAATCTTACGAAAAAGGCTGTTCCTGGCCCGACAATTAGATCCCTGCCATACATATTTATTAGCATGGCAGCTGCTAAACCAACAAAAATGAATGCACGCTTGTACCATTTTATCTCTGCGGAGTTAATAAAATCATACTTTTCTTTTTCGCTTTTTATCAACGAAACTTTTAGATGGTAGAATAAAAATGTTAGGAAAGCTACCGCCATCATCGTGATGCCACCAATTACCCCTACCGTGTGCCAAATCTCAGCAAATGCTCTTGTCTCTTCAATATTCATACTTCAAAAATTATGCGGTTAAAGGTAATACTTTAAGGATAAACAGTTATCCTGCTACTGGGCACATTAACCCAAATAATGGTAGATAAGTTTTTAGTATAAAGTCTTCCAATTTCTGCTCGACTATTAAACGAATAAATATCCATGATGAGCATAGAACGAATAGAAATGAAACTGCCTAAAAAGAGTAAAACACTCATTCTTAAAAATATTTGTGCAAAAATGCACAAAAATACTTGCTAATTGTATAAAATTAGATGTATAATTGTGTATAAATGCACGGATATATGAGTGACTTTGAAAAGAAAAAACTGGAGATTGAATTGAGAAACTTCACAAACAGGAATTTTGAAAGGCCAAGTGATTGTCGAAA
Source organism: Cytophagales bacterium (assembly GCA_038251495.1). Taxonomy (GTDB): domain Bacteria; phylum Bacteroidota; class Bacteroidia; order Cytophagales; family Cyclobacteriaceae; genus ELB16-189. The sequence goes on along the minus strand of JBBSBG010000227.1, from coordinate 1,715 downwards.
TCTTGACCAGATTAGGTTCTATGTCAGCGAGTTATGCTCAAAGATTGAGGAATATGAGAAACGCTTTAGTTACGTACCAGCTTGGGCTTATTCCCTGCTTGCTCAGTACAACATGGCACAAAACAGTATGCTGCATGTGGAGTTTAGAAACGCTTATGCGTAAAAATTTCCATGAAATACATCCCCTCTCCTATTCTCATTCAATATGAATACATGTATTCGGCAACATCCAATCGGTCGGGCAGAATGCAGTATCACAAAATTCGTCCTGGGGTAAGCAAGCTTAGGATTAGCAGACAGGAGTTTATTAAAGCGTACAACGAACTCACAATAATTGCGTTGCATCCAGTGCCCTTGCGCGGGCAGGATGCAGTTTTTCAATTGGAATTCTATACGTGAGATTTAATCAACGATCGAATCAAGGTAGGCTGGAGAGTAGTTGATGGACTTGATTGTTTTATTGTCGGATTTCCGATACACTAACCATTTGTCGCCTTCCTTTTTATGGTAGCATTCGGTTCCATCCTTTTCTTTATAAAACTTAATAGTTTGATTTGCTTCTTCCTCGCTATTGCAGGCCTTACTCATATTTGACCGCTGTACTTCTTCAAACAATGCCTTGAATTTATCGCCAAGACCAAATTCAAGAATAGCACCCGAAAGCACATATTGAAGATCACAGAGCGCATCGGCAATGCCTACAATATCCTTTTCTAAAATGGCAACTTCCATTTCTTTCAATTCCTCAGCTAGCAGTGCTACCCTCAATTTGCATCGATTCTCTGCCGGTATTTGAGGTGTTTCAAGGATAGGATGTTTAAAGGTCTTATGAAATTCTGCTACCAGGTTTAAAGAATCGGGTTGTTGCATGTTAAAAGTTAGAAATTAGTGATTCGAAATTTAGAAATAGAAAATTAGAGATTACAGATTTGGCTCAATGATACAAGATTTAACCTTTTGGAATGAGCTCTTTTAGATAAAAAAGCAATTTATAAAACATAGCCATAATTTACTTTTACTAATGAAGTATAATCTATTGAAAGACAATATTTTATATCAAATAATAGAAGCAACAGATCAATTATTTTGAGTTATGCTTATCCTTAAAGTAGCCTTATATTTGGAGTTTTAAATTTAGTAATGAATAAGAATTTTGTTGAGGAATTACGTTGGCGTGGCATGTTACATGACATTATGCCGGGTACGGAAGAACTACTCAAAAAGGAAATGGTTTCTGGCTATATCGGGTTTGACCCAACAGCTGACTCCCTGCACATAGGACATTTGGTTCAGATCATGACGCTGCTTCAATTTCAACAGTGCGGGCACAAACCATACGCATTGGTTGGCGGGGCTACTGGCATGGTGGGCGATCCTTCAGGTAAATCGGCTGAACGCAATTTACTCTCTGAAGGCGCACTTCGCCACAATGAATCTTGCGTTAAGAAGCAGCTTGAAAAGTTTTTAGATTTCTCGGCCAATAGCCCCAACGCTGCTGCAATGGTTAACAATTACGATTGGTTCAAGGAGTTTACATTCCTGGATTTCATTCGTGAGGTAGGAAAACATATTACTGTCAGTTATATGATGGCAAAAGATTCTGTACAAAAGCGCCTCGAGTCCGGATTATCGTTTACCGAGTTCACCTATCAACTCGTTCAAGGTTATGATTTCTATTGGCTCTACAAAAACAAGAATTGCAAACTTCAAATGGG
>JBBSBG010000226.1:0-5322 GCA_038251495.1 Cytophagales bacterium | reverse complement strand
TAAGATCTTTTCATTAAGACTGAATTAATAAGATTTTGTTACCCAGTTTTTTCAACTTTTTACCAGCGTTTCCCAAGTTGTTGATATTCAATTGTAATACCAGGTGTACTTCATTTAGTTTGTTGCGGGTCAGGCGACCCTTCTTTATAGGTATAATTTTGCTTGTTGCGAATCCAATTTGTCTCCTTCTCCCCTGATAGGGAAATTTGGCATTATTATTAAACAGCTATTCCAGTGGATTACGAAACCCTCATTGGTATCGGTGCGAGTGCGCTAACTGCTACCTCCCTTATTCCCCAGCTTGTGAAATTAATAAAGGAAAAAGAGTCGGAGAATGTCTCTATCCTTATGCTGCTGGTGCTCATGGGTGGACTAGCGTGTTGGATATATTATGGGATATTGAAAGAAGATTTAATTATCATAATCGCAAATGCTTTTGCATTGTTAATCAATTTACTCAATATTTATTTTACGCTTCGCTATAAAGAGAAGTAATTGCTGTCTTATTTCCACGCCCACACGCGGAATGTGCGAAGCAGAACACCGCGGCCATCTCCTTTATACTCACACACTAGCGGTTCTTCCCTAGCAACGGGGGTATTGACATTTTTCATCTACTCTCTGTTAGTATTTCTATTAATAAAGAACTGCTTACCAAGCCAAACTATATTCAGGGCATCTCTAAAAACTCCACTTACCCTTCTCTTTGGGAGAAGGGAAGGGGTTGAGGTAATGAGAGCAAGGGTTTTTAGAGATGCCCTTCATTTATTGTGGTAAAAAAGTAACACGCGTAAGAATATTTCCACACATGATCTTGGCGCGTGAAGCATTTTCTTCAATAGCAAACGCACCAGCTCTGTAGGAAATCAGTCAAAAAAACTCTTTTTGTAATTTTTTAACCTGTGTTTATAAGTTCATTCTAAATCGGCATTGTTTCTGTTTTTCATCACACTAAACTAAAGAGAAATTAATATTTAAATCCCTTCCCTATGTACCATCATATAAAAAAATTAATGTACACGGTTCGTGTTGATACACCAGATCCTCGATTTGGCAACATGTTGTTAGAACAGTTTGGAGGCGCCAATGGTGAACTTGCCGCAGCCATGCAGTACTCTATTCAAGGATTGAACTGCGAAGATATGGCCGTGAAAGATTTACTCATGGATATCGGTACCGAAGAGTTAAGTCATTTGGAAATCATTGGAACGCTAGCTCGAATGCATCTGAAGCCTATGAAAAAGAATCGTGAAGCAGCAGAGGCCGATCCCCTTATGGCCATTGCAGGTGGCGGAGGCGTAGGGCTTTTTAATTCACAAGGCAATCCGTGGACAGCAGACTATCTAAAAATTACAGGAGAACTTGATGTAGATCTTCGTAGCAACATTGCTGCAGAGGCAAGGGCAAAAATAGTGTATGAAAGGCTTATTAACTTCTGTAACGATCCTGGTAGTAAAGATTCACTCCAATTTCTTATGACGCGAGAAATAACCCATCTCAAAGCCTTCATGACTGCCTTGGATAAAATCAGTAAGGACAAACTTGTGATCGGAAAAATAGCACCAACCCCTGGTATAGTTGAACAATTTTACAATGATTCTACAGGCGAGGGCGACCATGGCGAAAAGGATATGCGCGGCCCTTGGAATAAAGGCAAGGATATAAATTATATTGAATCGCCCGTGAAGATGGAAGCGCAAGTAACACAACAAGAGGTGGAGAAAGAAATAAAGAAAGCCAGCAAGAGATAATATCGCTCAAACGTACACTTAGATTTTAGACTTAAAATTAACTAATAGCTAAACTTAAAATCAAAAAAAATGGCAACTACAACAAAAAAAGCAACCACGAAAAAAGTAACACAAGAGAATCAATCCGCATTGTTGGAATTTTTTACCGATGAGTTAAAGGATATTTATTGGGCTGAGAAGCACTTGATAAAAGCATTACCTAAAATGAAAAAGGCTGCTTCTTCTACCGAACTTCAAGATGCATTTGCCAGTCATTTGGAGCAGACGAAAACGCACGCAGAAAGATTGGAGAAAGTTTTCGACATTTTGGGCAAAAAGGCACAAGCAAAAAAATGTGAGGCCATGGCCGGCCTAGTAAAAGAAGGTGAAGCTATTATTGAGGATACCGATAAAGGCACTGCTACGCGCGATGTGGGATTGATAATGGCAGCCCAAAAAGTTGAACATTACGAAATTGCTACCTATGGCGGATTGGCTCAACTTGCCAAAACATTGGGATTAAAAGAAATAAAAAATATTCTTGGTACCACCTTAGACGAGGAGAAGGAAACGGATGAATCGCTTACTAAAATAGCTGAATCGGGTGTCAATTACGATTCACTCGAAGAAGAGGCATAGCAATAAGCTTTCGAGAAAATAAAATCGGATCGACATCATAAACATGGCAAAGGCTTTTAATTTAACCCCATTATGTAATAGAAATGCATTTGCATAATTTGACGAATGAAAATCAAATACTTACGTTGAAAAATATTTTCCCCATTGGGTGATTTTCATTTTCAGGGTTAAACTTGACATCCTGACAGTAAACGTCAGGATCGTCAACCTTACGGGCAGATTATGCATCCTAACGCATAATCTGGGTTAATCAATCATCTTAATTTAGCATGTTGCAGATCAGGCTACCCGCAACAGCAAAAGGATAATTGCCACTAAAGTTTGTCTAATATATCATTTTATAAGAGTTGAATGCAATACTCCAATTTTCCATTTCTTTTTCACCTTCACAGCAACGACCGTTTCCAACCAATGTCTTGATATTTTTTTACCCTCTCTTATAATTTCAGATTGCAGATTATAAGTTGTCCATGCAGTTTTATTTTCGACTGATGAAGTTATAAAATCAAGGGTATTAATTCTTTTAAAATCGCTAGCTGTGTTTGTTCGAATCGCTTTTCGAATAAGTGTGTCCAAATTCCAAACCTGGCCATACTCGACCAGTAAAATATCGGCCGTACAATAGTTTTTCAAATTAAGTGAATCTCTATTCGATAAAGCCTCAAAAAAATCAATAACAGTTTTCTGTACAGCCTGCTGGCCTCTTGTTAACGATTGTTGAGCTTGCACTACTCTTGAAAGAGAAAGTACAAGGATTAAAAGACTTATTGCTTTCATTCTTTTTTGAAGGATTTTTTTGTTATTGTCTGTCGCTGACCAACAAAGCTTAAATTACTATTAATCTTTTTAAAAGTCCTTCTGGATCTTGTCTATTATCCCACACTAGAAGTAGCTTAATATGTTCAGGTGAGTTTCGATAAAATAATGACACAGATTTGTGAATAAGCAGTTGACGAAATTCACTTTTTAAAAAACCAGGAGCAAGTTCAGGATTGCTTTGAATTTGAGCTATTCGATAATCCAATTGATTGAGAAATTCATCGACTACTGATCCATTCCATTGCTCGGCTAGGAAATCAACAGTTTGCTGAAGTGATTTCAGGGCAACGGGCGTCCAGATTACTTTTTTCACTATCTACCTAACAAAGTTCTAGAGTTAGTATGCTCAAAACAGTCATCCTCTTTAGCTGAATCTGAAATTTCCAGAAGTTTGACTATTTCCTTGGGTAAATCACTTAAAGATTTCTGCCGAAAAACCTCTACCTGATCGATAATTGATTCCTCGGTGAGATTAGTAATCCAGTTTATCAATGCTATTTTCCGCTGCTCTATTGTCATAAAGTAAATCTACTAAATCTGGTCACTTCAAACAATGAATTAAGGTAGCGGGTCAGGCGACCCGCAACAACAATAGATAAGGCGACCCTCAACAACGAAGGGTAGCTAATTTCTCCTGAATTGCTCAATATCAAATCCATTGTCAGTATTTTGATTAGAAGAATCATTATGCCGATTATCTTTATTCTTTCTCTCTGAAAGAATAACACACATAAAACCTATCAATGGACTTAGAATTAATGAAACCAAAAGCGCCAATGTGAATCCTATTTTTCTTTGTCCACCATAAGACGCAATTATGAAAGCAAGGATTATCCAAATAAATACCAACATCATATCCATATCAATAACGTTATCTTATTTCAGTTGACCTGGGCGAACCCTCCCACATATTTTTAGAATATGAAGTTAATTTACTGTATCCATTTATTCTATTGAATTCAAATATTGCTTTAATGTGTTTTTGTGGTTCTTCATCAATTCCGTATGAGGCTGTGAATGGATTATTTGGGAACATGGCATTGCCTTTTCCATCAAAAATAACTAGGTAGTAAAATGCCCCATCCGTCCAATTTTCCTTTTGTTCTTTGCAAATACCTTTTAACATTTCAAAATTCAAATCATTAATAGGCACGTATAAATCCATTTTATTTGTCTTGCTTCCAAAAGTCTCTGTTTTAGAGTTAATAAATTCGAATGGATACTCGGTCTTTTTGTTTGGAGTCAAACAACTGGTAGTAAACAGTGTCAAGACTAATAAACTTAACTTTCTCATACTTTTAATCTAAGTATCATTGTGAGTAGTTGGTGGCATTTTCCTAAGAGAGCTATTCTACCAAACTCAATGCATTTTTCAAAACCAAATAATTTTTTCCTTTAATTTCTCCTTCAACGTATCCATCTGAAGTGTAAATCCTTATTTTAATTACTTTATTGGCTTTAAGTTTTTCGTGTTGTTCACGACTTAAAAAATAGGAAGTTTTAATTCCTTGGCCAGTACTTCCTCCAAATCCTTTTGCGCCACAACCAGTACAAGTAATAGCGTATTCTAAGTTTTTAATAGTGATAATCTCTTCGTTGTCCAGTTTAAGCATCAACTCCTGATCCTTATCGATTGAAAAAACTTGTGCACCAATCATCATTTTAAGGTCAAAGAATTCTCTGTCATTTATATTAGATATTCTAAAGAATGCTGAAAATTTCATACTCGCGTGGAGCGTTTCATAAGTAGTTTTTTTAACTCTGTTTTTTGTGAATTCATCAACCTCGTCTACTTCCAATGACTGACTAAATAAATTCGAATTAAAAATGATAACAAGACTAATGCTTAGAAAAAATAGTCTTGAAAATATTTGATTTTGTACTGAGAGAAGAAATCTGGGCTTCATAATTTTTTAATTTATAAACTCATCCCTTCCACTCCACACCGGTGTCTTTCCAACTACGCGAGTTGGCAGAATCAATCACGGCTTCGCATACCTTTTGGGTTTCCAATGCATCCTCAAAAGTAGGTGCACACGGTTTTCCAGTTTCTAAACATTTTAAAAAATCTGCAACCTGGTGAATGAAACTATGTTCGTATCCGATACCTAAACCCGGCACCCACCACTTATCC
>JBBSBG010000225.1:0-5337 GCA_038251495.1 Cytophagales bacterium | reverse complement strand
GCATTTTATACCTGTATTGCCTTTACCTTATGGAGCAGCAAAAGAAATTATTGGAAGGATGAAAGGCCAAGCCGTTCCTGCTGGCTGGCAAGGTGGTTTACCGTTTACGTATCGCATTGAAGGTGGATCGGAATTGAAAGTACGTGTTAACGTTACTCAAAAAAGAGAAATACAACGGGTGTATAATGTTGTTGGTACGCTAGTGGGTAGTGAAAATCCTGATCAATGGATTATTGTTGGTGCCCATTACGATGCTTGGGCGTTTGGTGCAACCGACCCTAACAGTGGCACTGCCATGTTGCTTGCCTTGAGCGAATCGCTCGGAAAACTTAGCCAAGCTGGATATAAGCCAAAACGCACAATAAAAATTGCACATTGGGATGCCGAAGAACAAGGCGTAATTGGATCAACAGAATGGGTTGAACAGTTTCGCGATGAGCTTGATGCAAAAGGTGTTGCCTACTTTAATGCCGATGGCGCAGTGACTGGAAGAAATTTTGGTGCCGCATCAAGTCCTTCATTGAAAGGGCTAGCCATTAATACAACCAAGGCAATCACCTTCACTGATTCTGCAAAATCTATTTTTGATGTTTGGCTTGGCAAGCGCACAACACCAGAACCGCCACTCGGTAATCTTGGTGGTGGGTCGGATCACATTGCTTTTTATACACATGTTGGAATTCCATCTTGGAATGGTGGCACGAGTGGCAACAGCATCTATCATTCAAACTTTGACACCTTTGCTTACTACGAGCGTTTCTGTGATCCCACTTTTAAAATGGGGCCGTTGGTAGAACAAGTATTTGGAGTTATGGCGCTGCGACTTGCCAATGCAGATGTAATTCCTTACGACATTAGCCGTTATGGAAAGGACTTACATACACACTTCGAAGGGTTGCAAAAACTAACAAGCGCGTATGATAAGTCGGCCACACCATTTTCATTTGATGCACTGATTAAAGCTGCTGATGATTTGAAAAAAGTTAGTGAAGATTGCGAAGCAGCGTTGAAAACCGCAAACGAAAAAAATAAGAAAAGCATCAATCAGGAGTTGATTGCGCTGGAAAGGCAATGGATTGATAAAGAAGGAATGCAATATGGAAGTTGGTATCGTTCTCTTTATGCTTCACCCGATCCATATAGTGGTTATGCATCCTGGATGTTACCTGCGTTTCAATATGAAGCTGCAAATCGCGAAACAGCAAACTTGAAAAAGTGGGAACAAAAATATTTAGACGCGATAGCGCGTCTGAAAGTGAAAGTTGAAACAATTACAAAGCTTGCGAAGTAATCAGGGCTAAAGCCCAATCATAATTATATAGTATAAACCCCGGCCTTGAGACCGGGGTTTTCCATTGATAGACCTTAGGGCTCTATCATTCTATAAAATCACAACACTAAACGTAATATCTAAATCGGTTTCGCCTGTGTTAGAGGTTGATGTATCGGATTTAAGATCGGGCTGATGTTTTAGTAACACCCGAAACTGGCCTGAAGCCGATGCAGAAGCCGATACCCACGAAGTTGTAATTCCTAGTGGGCGTCCATTTACATCAACTGAGTTTGCTCCGCCTGTGTAAAGCACTGCATCAGTCCGATTATCTATATTCCCGTTTCCTGAAGGTTCAGCAAATACATTGTTAGTCCACGAAAAAAAGAACATGTGCTCATCGCCTTCTTCTTCTACTTCATCAGTAACATTATACTCCGGCTCAGTAACTGCAACCAGGCCATTAATTAAAGAAATGGTGAGTGTATAGCTTGTTGACTTAACTAAGTTTATCGAGCCATCAACGGTTAATTCTTGCACACCTTCTCCATCAGGGTCGGTGGCCGTTACCACGACAGCCGCACCACCACCAGGCGGAGTAAATGTAAGCGTTGCTTTTGTAATTAACTCCGGGGTATCTTCCTTTTTAGGGTCATCCTCTTTACAGCTCGCAAGGAAAGCTAACGCTGCAATAACCAATACCATACTTAGCAATTTGATTGTTTTAAATGGAGTGTTTTTCATAATTGTTTTATTTAGTTAATTGTTAAAAGATACATTTAAAAGAGAGCACTACATTGCGCCCCACATCATCAGAATAATAGCGGAAACGATTTGTGTACTCTCTATACTTTTGATTTAATGTGTTCTCGGATGCAAGTCGGAAATCATATTGCACCCGATCTCGCTTTACAGAAGTTCCAATGGCTAGGTTCCATAACCAATACCCATCGGGTGCAGCCATAAAGTCGAAGTTGCTGGAGTCATCTTTAAAGGGATCAATATTTTGTTCCTTATCAGTTATGATTTCCCTTACGGTAAGCACTCGTGGTGCCCGACCTTGTTTTGCGATGTACCTTGTTTTGGTCTCTACATAGAAGTTTCGCAAAGTCGATATTGCGGGGCGTTCATATCTAAGGGCAACTTCAAATCGATTGGATGGAATGAAAATCAAAAAGTCATGATTGGTAACATCACTGGCTCGCAACAAAGAAACTCTTGGTACCGCTTTCAAATACTTAGCTATTTGCCAGGTGGCTGAAACATCCGCACCAACAAACAACGCGTCTGTTTGGGTATAGCGAAAGTAGGGATAAACACCTCTTACATTTTGAGTGATTCCTTCTGGTCTTAAATAAATATAATTGAAAATTAAATTTGCATACGGACTTACCTCAATACTGAATCGCGGCCACACCTTTTGGTACGTTGTCACTAACTTAAGCGCCTGTTCGGTTTTAAAGTTTACATCTTTAATATCCATCACTTCGTTGGTGATGTCATTTAACAACAGTCCGTACTCAATGGCTGCTGCGCTTTGGTGTGTTCCTAAGCTATATAGTTCTGCTACATTGGGTGGTCGCCAGGCACTACTCAGATTCAAATTTAATGTTTGATTGCTTTTGAGTTGCAGGGTTGCACCGGCACTTGCACTAATGTTATGAAAGGCAAATGAACTTTTAAATAACGTGTTCTTGAAATCAAAACCCGTTACATCGTAGTATCGGTAGTCATACCGAGTACCCAGGTCAATCGTCCAAGCGTTCAAATAAAGTTTCGTTACACCAAAAACACCTCCTGAAAGGTTCGTAAAATTTGGGATGAATGGAATCCGCTGCGTACCAAATACGTTTGCATTATTTTGAATCATGCCGCTCATTCCTACCGAGATTGTTCTCTTGTCGGAGTGAAGGGTCTCCCATTCAACATCCAGCGTATGGGTATTCAATTTTAAATCGATAGCCGGAATTTTTGACAACTCGCCAATGCGAATATCAAACTCCTTGCGATTATTATTTTGAAATCCGTATTGAAGTTTCCACTCACCTTGGGAAGTTAAAAGATGGCCATTCAGCTTTAGAAGGTTGTGACTAACCTCTTGCCTGGGCTCACCAATCGTATATGAAAAATCAGATGTGTATTGTGGCACCGGTCTTTCCATGGCAGTGATTAGATCTTGCAGATTGCCAATAGAGGTTCCCTTTAAAATTCCAATCTCAGTTGCAAAATGGCTAAAGAAAATATCGAAGCCAGCTCTCTCTTTATGGTATCCGGTAGATGCGGAAAAGTTTAACTCTTTAATAGCCGTGTTGGTAAGGGAATAATTGGGTGTATTGAAGTCACCTGTTCGCTTGCCCGTACCTTGCAATCGCCAACCCCATCCATCATGATTCTTGATACCGCCTTCCAACATCCCAGAAACTGTTCCTGACCTTCCATTGCTTTGTAGAATTGTATTGAAGGTACCACCCAACGCGGCAGTTTGTGGAAGTTCAGGAGGATTAACAACAATAACTCCACCTAACGCATCGGTGCCATACTTAATGGCTGAAGCATCCTTTATCACAATAATGTTAGAGGCAACAAAGGGATCTATCTCGGGTGCATGCTCGGCACCCCACTGTTGTCCCTCCTGCCGGATGCCATTGTTTAGAATGAGTATGCGCTGACTATGAACCCCATGAATGACAGGTTTAAAAATACCAGGACCTGTCTGAATGCTGTTAACACCCGGAACTTCCTTCAACATTTCACCTAAACTTTTACCGACTATCTCCGCCAATTGTTTTTCGTTGAGTTGTGTAAAGTTGTTTGCGTACTCAATGTGTGCAGCATCATGATGTTCTGTAATTACAACCGGACTCAATTCTCTTACCTCTTCGGTCAGTTCAATTAGTCGGTTAACCGAACCAGAAATCTGAATCTCAAATTCCAAATCCTGATAGCCAACATACTGCACCCGAACTTTATATTTTCCAGAACAAATATTCTCAAGTCTAAAATTGCCCGACAAATCAGTTGCCTGACCTTGCTGTTGACGCAGCAAAATAATAGTAGCGCCAACAATCGGTTGTTTCGATTCATCCTGAATATGCCCAGTAAAAACACCGGTGCAAGGAGTTTGCGAATTGGCAGATGTGCATGCATGGAAAGCCAGCAACACGATAATTATTTTTTTGACACACATTAAAAAAATGGATAGAAGCATGAGAACGTTGTGGGGTTCTCATAAATAAAATACTAATCTGTAAAGAAGATTAAGCTACCGGAGGGCCCCTAGAAGGAAGATTAGTATTGAAACGGTTTGCTAAAACAGCAATTGGTTTTACTGTTGTACCTAAAATAACCTGAATGAATTGATACGAAGAGTTAAAGGAAGCTACATGATCGGAATGCGGCAATGCATGACACAACTTGCATTTTTCAAGTTTAGCAACATGCGATTTATGCGCACAGCCGGTCTCTTTTTCAGGATGATAAATGGCTCTATGACAGGAATTTTCTTCCTGAGCAATTGTATGATCAACAATACCTTCTTGTGGATGGATAATTTTATGAAAGGCTTCGAAAGGAGAATTTCCTACCAAATAAAATAAAGCACAGGCTCCAATGACAAGAATCCTCGAGCCATTTTTGAACAGTTTTAACCACGTGCCTATCTTTAACCTCATAATAAAAGGGAATTTCACCCCTCTTTCACGCAAAGTAAGGCTTACGCACTGCAAATGCAATCTGATTTCTTTATCCTTTTTTAGGCTAATCTAAATATTTTTTTATTAGGTTCTAATTAAATAAGTTTGCTACTCTAAAAATGAGGATAGTAACCATTATAGCGTTTATGTTGGCCAATTCATGGGCTGGGGCTCAGACTGGGTCTGTTTCGGGAACGGTGCAGAGCAAAGGAGATCCTACCGCTTTTGTAAATGCGGAAATTGTGAGACTCCAAAAAGGTACCAGCACAAATGAAGAAGGCAAATTCCTACTTGAAAATGTGCCTGTTGGAAATCACAACTTAAAGATTTCAGGAATTGGTTATCAGACCAAAGTCATTCAGGTCTCAGTGATTT
>JBBSBG010000224.1:0-5370 GCA_038251495.1 Cytophagales bacterium | reverse complement strand
CAAGCGCGTAGATACCAATAAATATGCCACAGAAAATAAACTATCCACTCAAATGGCAGCGCGTGAACTTAGGTATGATTGGTTTGATGAATTGCTTTCAATCGTAAAAGCAGATTACGTGTGCACCGCGCACCATTTGAATGATTCTATTGAAACAGTTCTCATTAATCTTGCTCGTGGAACCAGCATCGAAGGGATGACCGGCATTCCTGTAAAAAGCAAGAACCGACTGCGGCCACTGCTGTTTGCATCGCGGCAGCAGATTGAAGAGTATGCAGCAGAACATTCAATTGCCTGGCGCGAGGATAGCAGCAATGCAACGGATGACTATCAACGCAACTTAATCCGGCATCAGGTTGTTCCAATATTAAAAAGGATAAATCCATCTCTTGAAGAAACGTTTAAGGAGTCAGTCAATAAGATAGAGGGTGAGTTGGCACTCTTGAAAAACAAAATTGAGGCTTGGAAAAACGATTATTGGGCAATTGAAATCGATGCGATTAAAATAAAAAAGACTGGCTTTAACTCCCACGAAAGTGGAGCCCTATTGTGGCATGGCATTAAGGATTTAGGATTTAACTATGCAACCTGTCAGTGTGTTATGGATGCACTATATGGTCAGGCAGGCAAGCAGTTTCTTTCGGATTCGCATAAGCTGGTGATTGATAGGGATTGTATCATTATTACAGTTCTTAATGATAATTTGACCAAGGTGCTGATAGGAGAGAAACAACTGAGTGCAGAACATGGCTTGTGGCGATTAAGTATTAAACACGATTCAAGGTTCAAATTACCCGCGAATCAACACGAGGCCAGTTTTGATCAGACAAAATTGACCTACCCACTTACCTGGCGCACATGGAGAGCTGGGGATTACTTTTATCCATTGGGGATGACTCATCGGAAGAAAATCAGCGATTTTTTGATTGATAGCAAGATTTCGGTGGGTGAAAAAGACTCTGTTACTGTGCTTGAATCAGCTGGTGAAATTGCCTGGGTGGTTGGCCATCGCATAGACAATCGATTTAAAATTACAGATTCGACCAATCAGGTAATTACTTTAGCCCTTGGGCATATTTAAAGGCAATGCTTTTTCTTTTAAAGGCTCGATTGATAAATTTGCACCACTAATTTTCAAAGAACTAATCCCACTATTATGAAAATAACCGTTGTAGGTGCCGGAAATGTAGGCGCTACGTGTGCTGATGTATTGGCGTACAAAGAAATTGCAAATGAAATTGTACTTGTCGATATCCGTGAAGGTTTTGCTGAAGGCAAGGCTCTTGATATTTGGCAAAAGGCTCCGATCAACTTATATGATAGCCGAACGATAGGGTCTACCAATGATTATTCAAAAACGGCAGGTTCGGAAGTTGTAGTAATTACCTCCGGCTTGCCCCGCAAACCAGGCATGACCCGCGATGATTTGATTACAACCAATGCGGGTATTGTAAAGTCAGTAACTGAAAATGTTGTTAAGCATTCTCCCAATGCGATCATCATTGTGGTTTCTAACCCGTTGGATGTGATGACCTATCAGGCACATATCACTTCAAAGCTTCCGCGCATGCGCGTGATGGGGATGGCGGGTATTTTGGATACAGCCCGGTATCGCGCTTTTTTGGCTGAGGCTTTAAATGTTTCACCAAAGGATATTCAGGCAATTTTATTGGGTGGCCATGGCGACACCATGGTACCACTTCCAAGATACACGACTGTGGCCGGTATTCCGGTTACGGAATTAATCAGCAAAGATAAATTGAACGCAATCATTGAACGCACAAAAGTAGGTGGTGGCGAATTGGTGAAGTTGATGGGTACATCAGCCTGGTATGCACCGGGTTCGGCTGCTGCACAAATGGTGGAGGCAATTGTGAAAGATCAAAAAAGAATTTTACCTGTTTGCATGCAGTTGGATGGTGAGTATGGAATTAAAGATTGCTATCTAGGTGTGCCAGTAGTATTAGGTAAAAATGGTATTGAAAAGGTTATTGAACTTGATTTGAATGGCGAGGAAATGGCATTATTAGAAACCAGTCGAGTTCACGTAAAGGAAGTGATGGAGGTATTGGATAAATTAGGATAATAAGTTTATTAAACATTAAACATAAAGAGCCGCATTCAGCGGTTTTTTTATTTATTAATTGTTACCATTTTGGTAACAGTTTGTATATTTATTTTGTTGGATGCTCGTTGTAGCAGTGAAGACTTTGTTAAAGTATGCAGAGAGATATCCTTTGGCTAGTCAGTCTATTTATTCTTGGTATGAAGAGGCACATGCAGCCAATTGGAAGAATCCTAATGAACTAAAGGATAGTTATAGAAATGCATCAATACTTTCTATTAAACGTGTTGTCTTTAATACTCACGGAAATAGTTTTAGATTGACTATTGACATTGAGTACCGATTGCAGATCATTTTTATTGTATGGTTAGGAACTCATAAACAGTATGGTACTATTAAAGCAAATAAAATAAGTTATGATAAAACCAATTAAGAATAATAAACAATACCAGCAAGGTTTAAGTAGGGTTTACGAGTTAATGCAAAAAGATATTAAACCTAACTCTTCCAATTCTGATGAATTAGAAATTCTTTCTTTGCTTATAAAGGAGTATGAAAATGGTAACTACCCAATGCCAAAGCCAAACCCAATAGAGGCGATCCGATTCAGACTAGATCAAAAAGGATTGACGGAAGCAGATTTAGCTGATATCATCGGCTATAGATCACGAAAGCCAGAAATTCTTTCGGGCAAGCGTAAACTGAGTTTAGCGATGATCAGAAAGTTGAATGAAGAATTACAAATTCCGGCCGAGGTGCTTATACAAGCTTATTAAAGTTTCCTTCCAATGTAAATAATTTCCGCTTTCGAAATACCATATCTATCCGATTGCGTCTTCGCGAATTCGTTTTCTTCTGCTTTTAAACCAGCACGAGCAATTCGTTGCGCGTAGTCCTTCCCAAACATCCGCACATGATCATCTTGCCCAAATGCCTTTTCACGATCACGCGGATTTGTGATGGATGCATCTTCGTATGTTGTTTCAGGAACTGGGGAAAAGAAGGGTATTTGCATAATGGCCCAACCGCCTGGCTTCAACACTCTATGGATTTCACTCATTGCTTTTATATCATCGGCAACATGTTCTAATACATGATTGCACAACACAACATCAAAATGATTGTCAGGAAATGGAATTTGATGAATATCCATTTTGACTTTTGCCAATGGGGATTCAATGTCGGCCGTGATATATTTCTCACCGTGTTGTTGTTCGAACCGTTTCATAAAACACGGCTCGGGTGCAATATGAAGTACATCCAACTTGGTTTTGAAGAAATTACTTTTTTCTTTCAGATAAAGCCAGATTAGCCTATGCCGTTCTAGACTTAAACAATTTGGACACAAGGCATTAGGTCGGGGATTGATTCGCCCATATGGAAGAAACACCCGATACGTATGCTCACATACCGGGCACTCTACTTTATTTCCGCTATAGAAAACACCCATCGCTTTCAATCCCACACCACTGAATAGTTGCAGATATTTGCGGGGCACATAACGGATCAATAATGAAATTACTTTTTTCATGAACGGGCAAAGATAACAGACGCGGGTATTTCTTACTAAAATCTATGTGGTGCTATTTAAAATCCAACCAATAGCAAGCTTATTTTTGGAAGCCGAAATTAGTATCTTTGAAAATACAAAAAATACCTGTATGGATATTCAAGCAGAGATCAAATGGATAAAGACCGAGTTAAGCAGAGTTAATGACCCTTCCTTGATTGAAATTTTTGTGAAATTACTGAAGAATCGGAAATTAATTGAGAGCAACAACAAAGGCACTGCTCCTTTAGCGATAGATACTTTTTCTTTTTTAACCAGTAGAGAGAAGTTAAAGAATTATAAAGGGTCGCTAGCAGAAGCAGTAATTGAGGAGCGAAGGGCTGAACAATGAATATTTTTATTGACACCTCTTCATTAGTAAAGTTATATCATAAGGAAGCTGGTACTGAAGACTTAGACAATATCTTTTACGCAAATAAGATTCAATCCATATTTCATTCAACACTTTCCAAAATTGATCTCTTTGGTGAACTTCTTTGAGTCGGATTATCCAAAATATATTTTTGTTGAGTTGGATAATGAGGTTATTATATCTTCTGGAAAGTTGGTAACTAAGTATGGATTAATAGGCTTGCGAAAACTTGATTCGATTCAGACGGCTTCTATTTTGAAAGTTAAGACAAATATCGATTTTGTGGTTTGTGCTGATGATTTGTTGAAGCAATTGATTGAGTTGGAAGGAATAAAAGTGTGCTAGCGTAAGGTATTTACTAAAAAAATATATTGAGTTAATGCAATCATCTAAGATTTTTTCGAAAGATCAAATTGATCTAAGCAAAATCAGGCACAAGGCTGTAAAGAAATTTATCCATACTAAGGGCCTCCTCCAACTCAGTAGTTTTGCTGACCTTATTCATTCTTGCTCAGGAAAAGTTGATATAACTAATTACAATCGGCATTTAAAAACATTTTCTTTTAATGAAACAATCGAAAAGGTTTGGAATGCATATAAAACAATTGGACCGGAAGAAACTTGCACAGGTTCTATGTTGGGTTTTGGTCTTCAATATTCAAGAAGAAATCATATTGTTACTTATCATGAAGACGACCACGGCACAATAGAAGTAGGCCAGATTATTATTTTGAATTTGAATTTACTTTGGAATGTTGCCTGCTTAGCAGTAGGTCATGAAATTACCGAAGTAAATGAAGACGAAAAGTTTATTAAGATGTGTTACCTGGAAGGTGGAGCATCGAAGGGCTATCAATTTATCCGCTTAAGGGAAATGCCGGATGGAACCACCGAGGTAGCGCACGAAACGTTTTATAAAAGTAATTCAGACTTTCGCGATAAGCGGTTATACCCATTGCTGCATGGCCGAATAGTCACTGAGTTCCATAGAAATGTGGAAAAGCGGTTGTTGGGTTAAAATAACTTTTTGTTTCAGTTTTTTGAATTGATTGGCTGGCGGAATGCACTCCAAAGTTTTTCTTTTATCCTTAAAACTATTTATCCCAATCCTGCATCTTTACGGTGCAATTGCATGAATTAATAGAAAACTGATCAATTTCTGTGGCCGAAACCTCACTTAAAGTAGCTATGATGCATTCGGATGCCCTCGTAAGCCGGGCCCGCGAAGGGGATAAGAGTGCTCAGGGAAAACTTGTGCAGTTGTGGTATAAGAGGATTTATAATTTCTCATATAAATTCTTTTTCGATCACGATATGGCAATGGAAGTGGCGCAAAAGACTTTCATAAGCATGCATAAAAATATGGACGGATTGCAAGAAGTT
>JBBSBG010000223.1:0-5386 GCA_038251495.1 Cytophagales bacterium | reverse complement strand
CTTTTTCGATGCTTACATCTAAACGGCTCAACAACTCTTTGATCAATTTTGAGTCCTTCATATTTTTAATCTGTATTACTAGTGTTTCCATTTCTAAAGTGTTGAATCATAATCAACTTACAAAACCAAAAGTTCTTAAAGTTCGCCAATTCACTGCGATTGAACAAGTGGTTCACTTTTACTCTTTCAACACTAAATCAATGCACATAACCGCAGCCATAATCAACATGCGCAGTGGATTATTGGCTGGCACTTGCGAACTTATTTGAAGAATGTAATTATCGGCAGACGTGAACAATTCCTTACCTAAGCCGTTCCATTTTTTAGTAACGGTAGCAAACTCTTTTCCATCATTGCTAACAAACTTAAAATCCCAGCTTGTCCACTTTCCTTTTAACATACATAGCGGACGCTCACTCGCGTCAAGCACTTCAAACTTTCCGCCAATGCTAAATAACTTCTGCTTAAACTTTCCAATCAACTGCTTGCGCTCATCAAACACTTCTACATTTGAAAGAAAAAACGAAACCCCTCGCTTTACGGTTAAAATTGTTTCTCCTGTGGGAGTTTTAATATCAATATCAAAGGGAGTGGTTCGTTTGTAATCAGTAAACCGAAACATTTTGGTGAAGAAGCCAAGGTTCTCTTCACGACACTGAAGAATCAATTCGCTTGTTTCCGGATCAAACACATCAAAGCTATTAGCAGCTTTAAAAATCTTTACGTGTTCTTTAACGAAATAAAGGTTTCTGTTGAGGGTGGGATGCATATAGTTTTACAGGGTCTTGTTTAAATAGTTGTGCTAAAATAAGGTAAAGTTTAGGTTGTGCTTGTTGAAATAAGCCTGGGCGTTCAAAAAAATTCTCAACGGCCACAGCAAAAAACTCTTCAATATTATTGAATGCATACCTCCTAAAAAAATGTTGTTCATCGGCTGCCAGGTTTGCCATCTCATGCTCAGCGTATCGCTCCAATTCTAAAATAACATCGTCATCAAAAACAGTGTAGCTATTTACAAGTTTATGTTCCAGCCACAGCGCGTGCGCAAACTCATGGAGTAACAGATTTATTCCATCATCCTGATCATTCAGCCCTTCCATAATTCCGCGCCAGCTAAACACAATGGTTCGCAGTCCGGGATTCACTTCACCTTTGTGCCTGCGAAGAGTGATAATAGAGTTATAATAATCTGGATAAACAATTATTCGCTTAAAGAATGACAGCCCTTTCTTCGGGAGAAATAATAAGAGTTGTGCTGCTGCGCATGAGATGATGGCTTTCATGGCACGCGTCAGTTTTATTTTATCACGTGGCACAAACTCAAAGCGCTCATACTGATCGCGCGCCAGGCGCAGAAATTTTACTTTCAATGACCACGATAAAGATGTATAGAAAATATATTTGTGATTGAGAAAGCGATGAAAGATAGGGCCATAATAAAAACGAAAGTGCAACTCCTGATATACTGAATACAGTAGTCGCGCTAATATCGCTAACAAGCCAAACCTCATACTAAATTCGCTTTAGCAAAGCAGCCATAGAAACAGAATCTTGTATAATGGATTTTACTTTGTCAATAGCCACACGTTCTTGCTTCATGGTGTCCCGATCGCGAATCGTTACGGTGTTATCCTCTAATGTTTGGTGGTCGATGGTTATACAATAAGGTGTGCCGATAGCATCTTGCCTGCGATAACGTTTGCCAATGGCATCCTTCTCCTCATAAAAACAGCGGAAGTCAAATTTTAGCAAATCCATAATCTCTTTCGCCTTTTCAGGCAAGCCATCTTTTTTCATTAATGGAAGTATCGCCACTTTATTAGGTGCAAGTGGTGCTGGTATTTTTAACACCACGCGGTCGCTTCCATCCTCCAGTTTTTCTTCTGCGTAGGATGAAGCAAGTACGGATAAAAACATACGATCAAGACCAACGGAAGTTTCAACAACAAAAGGAATGTAATTTTTATTTTCTTCTGAATCGAAGTACTGTAGTTTTTTTCCTGAAAACTTTTCGTGACTCTTTAGGTCGAAGTCCGTACGCGAATGAATTCCTTCTAACTCACGAAAGCCCATTGGGAAGTTAAATTGAATATCGCAGGCGGCATTTGCATAGTGCGCCAAATTAAGGTGATCATGAAAGCGATAGTTCTCAGCGCCTAAGCCCAATGTTTGATGCCACTTCATTCTTTTCTCTTTCCAGAACTCGTACCATTTCATTTCTTCGCCTGGCTTCACAAAAAATTGCATTTCCATTTGTTCAAATTCGCGCATGCGAAAAATAAACTGACGCGCTACAATCTCATTTCTAAAGGCCTTACCTATCTGGGCAATACCGAAAGGAATTTTCATTCGCCCGGTTTTCTGCACATTTAAAAAGTTCACAAAAATTCCCTGTGCTGTTTCTGGTCGCAAATATATTTTATTGGCATCATCGGCCACTGAACCCATCTCAGTAGAAAACATCAAATTAAACTGACGTACATCCGTCCAGTTTTTTGTTCCTGAAATAGGATCTGCAATATCAAGGTCAATAATCAATTGCTTCAAGCCTGCCATATCGCCATCGGCAAGTGTTTGCTTCAGGCGCTCATTTATTTCATCAATTTTTTTTCGATACTCAACAACGCGTGAGTTTGTTGATATAAACATGGTTCGATCAAAATTCTCAAAACGTTTTGCAGCCTTCTCAACTTCCTTCTCAATTTTCTCTTCTAACTTTTCAATTACGCCCTCCACTAATTGATCGGCTCGATAGCGCTTCTTGGAATCTTTATTATCAAGCATGGGATCGTTAAACGCATCTATATGCCCGGACGCCTTCCACGTGGTGGGGTGCATAAAGATAGCTGCATCAATGCCTACTATATTATCATGCAGTAGGGTCATGAATTTCCACCAATATTCTTTGATGTTATTTTTTAATTCTGATCCATTTTGTCCGTAATCATAAACAGCGCTAAGGCCGTCATAAATTTCGCTTGAAGGAAAAACAAACCCATACTCTTTTGCATGGGAGATCACATTTTTAAAAAGATTATCGTCCTGATTTGCCATAAGCCGCAAAGATATAAATTAGTACCTAGTAGCAGGAAGGAGTTGACGATATTAAATCGAAGAATCTAAGCGGGGATAGAAACCGTAAACGTTGTACCTAATCCATAGGCAGACTCGAACGATATTTTACCTTTTAATTTATCAGCAGTTTCGCGGGCTATGTATAACCCCAACCCCGAGCCAGCAGCCAAATCATTAGCACGGTAGAACATTTCAAATACTTTTATATGATGTTCCGGCTTGATACCAATTCCATTATCTTCTATTGTAATAAAACATTGATTATCCTGAATTGCTGCTTGCACTTTTAAATACGGATTTGATTTGGAAAGATCCTGGTATTTAAAAGCATTGCCAATCAGGTTATTCAGTATTACCCGTAAGCGCGACTCATCCGTTTTTATTTTAAGACCATCTTCCAATTTAATTTCTATCCGAACCTTACTTGTATCGGTTGAATACTTCAAGGTATTAACTACCTCTTCAATAACCGGCCTCAGTTTTATTTTGGAAAAAGAAACTTCAAGTCTGGTATTTCTAGAATACTCTACAATATCTTTTATGTAATTATCCATCACCTTCAGGCGTTCCGCCATCAATGCTAAGTAAGTTGGTGCATCCGCTTTATCGCGCTGCGCTAAATGAATGAGCCCTGCCAGGGAAGTAAGTGGCGCACGCAAATCGTGTGAAGCACTGTATACAAAACGATCCAGTTCTGCATTGGCTTTCATTAACTCTTTATTCTTTTGAAGAATATTTTTTTCGGAATTATTCACTAAGCGATCGAAAAAGATCAGGATTAGAATACCTATTACAAGTACAATTAAAAAATTTATTATTAGATAAAAATGCCTGTCGTTAGGATGAAAATTTGCGGGTTGGAGAATAGCTGTCATGAAAAGAATAAAACTCAGTAACGTGAATCCTATACCCATCCATCGCTCACGATAGCCAAACACCGCCAAAGCTCCTAGGCTACTTGGAATAAAGTAGACATACGATCCGGTTAATACAGCGCTTTCAGTATTCGAAAAATAAAATGCCAATGCATTACAACGAATTAATTGAAGGATAATAGCTGTGTTTACATATTTCCAACGTATTAGCAGCAAACAAATGATTGAAACAATTGCCCCAACAAATAAAGAGGAAGCATCTCCCACTCGATTAAAAAAGTTTATGCTGACAAAAAACAGGTCAACAAAAAAGTATATAATAATGAGATAGGCTCCCAGAATGATCTTTCTCTTTTCACTTTCGGTTTCCAGAACCCGATCACGCAGAACAAATTTTTGGATCATGCTAGCTAGTTTGAATTGGCAACCAAATTGTAAACGTTGAACCTTGCCCCAGGAAAGATTTCAACTGAATGGTTCCGTTAAGTCGCGCAAGGGTTTCGCGCACTATATATAAGCCAAGCCCCGAGCCATTTGATTTCTCAGAGGCGCGATAAAACATTTCAAAAATTTTAGGATGATATTCTTCGGCTATTCCCACCCCGTTATCTGTTATCTCAATCCGGGTCGTCTCACCTTCTAAAAGCACACGAACGGTTACTTCCTGATTTTCCTTTTGTGGATCGCTATATTTAAAAGCGTTACCAATCAGATTCTGCAATACCATCTTTAACCGGGCTAAATCAGTAACTATCAGGTAGTCCCGAGGAACATCCAATCGCACATAAATTTGTTCCATCCCTTCGCCAAACTTCAGGTCGTTAATTGTTTGCTGAATTACATCAAGCAGCACGACTTGCTCTTTCTTAATGGACTGCCGGGCATTCCGCGAAAAATCTACAATTTCCTTGATGAACAAATCCATGTTATGAACACGATCTTTCATCAGCAACAGGCAATAATCCACTTCTTCCCGGCTGCATCTTTTTTGGGCTACGTCTATAAGGCCAAGTAACGAACTAAGGGGAGCGCGCAAGTCGTGCGAAGCACTATATACAAACCGATCTAACTCGCGGTTGGTTTTAGTTAGTAGAGCATTCTTTTGAAGTATTTCACTTTCCGAATGAAAATTCAGATCCATCAGAAAATAGACAATGGATGTGCACAGAAAAAATCCTCCTAAAAAATTTATAACAAAACTTATTTCCCTGTATTGAGGGGCGTTAATCATTTCCATGCTTTCCCCTTTTAGAACAAACCATGGCAAAGGGAATAGGTAAGCAGATAAAAATAATAACACCAAAAATGAACAAAAAAAGATAACATACCTGCGGTATTTGTATCCAAAGAAAACCATCGATGTCAGTGCTGTCATAATGAAATAAACAAACACGCCTGATTGAGAGGTGTCATTCACAGCGAAGAAATAGGTCATG
>JBBSBG010000222.1:0-5395 GCA_038251495.1 Cytophagales bacterium | reverse complement strand
TATTCAACCACACTTGTAGTCTTTTAGGAGCAGATAAACACATTGAGATAATGAACACCCTGCGATATTTTTATCGCAATATTCTTACAGAAACAATTCTGTTGGCTGCCGTTCTGATTCAGATACTTTCAGGTCTGAATTTGTTTAGAGCAACTCGCAAAATTGCCCATACGAACTTTGATAAGTTGCAACATTGGTCAGGACTTTATTTGGCAGTTTTCCTGTTAGTCCATGTTGGGGTTGTTTTGGGAGGGCGCTTTTTTTTACACCTTGATACCAACTTTTATTTTGGTGTAGCGGGTCTAAATACGTTTCCTCTAAATTTGTTTTTTATTCCTTATTACGGACTTGCCATAATTTCCTTCTTCGCGCATGTTGCCGCAATTCACAGTAAGAAAATGGAGTTGACCATGTTTGGGCTAACACCTTTAAAGCAAGCAGCAACGATTTTAATATTTGGTGTTTGTTTAACGATCACGATATTTTACGGACTAACAAATCATTTTCAGGGAGTTCGGATTCCTTCGGAATACAACGTGCTAATTGGCAAATAAATAAAATGAAAGTTATTAACATTCATAAAAGAGACATTGCACGACCCAAGGTAGAACTTGAGCGGCTATTCAGAACCTTGGCGACTGATAACGATCTGATGTTAGCAACCGAAAAATGGTCGCCCATGAAGTTGGACAAAGGTCTGATTGTGGGTTCTAAAGGTGGACATGGACCGATAAAATATTTCGTTGCTGAATTTCAGCCCGACAAATCAGTCACGTTTCAATTTGATCTTAGCGGATTTGATGGATTTCACAAATTCGAACTATCTGAAATAGGCGAAAATGCAACTGAACTTAAACACACGATTGACATGACCACAACGGGGGCGGCAACAATTAAGTGGATTCTCGCCATTAGGTGGTTACATGATGCCTATATAGAAGATGCCTTCGACAAAGTAGAAAACCATTTTGTAGATGATAAGAAAGTTAGTCCGTGGAATCTGTGGGTAAAGATTTTAAGAAAGGCAATGAAACCAAAGTAAAATCCTTCTATACTTTAACAAAAGCCATAAAAAAAGTCGCACCCAATGGATGTGACTTAGAAGTTAGCCTTAACTATTTTTAAAACGAAATCTGGTATTGCATAACTACCTGACCTTTGCGGCCACCGCGGACTAAGTCTGTTGATTGTTGCATGTAGTAAGGTCTGCTTTGATAGTCGAGTGAAATTTTACCCATGTGTCCTTTCAACAACCAGTTAACACCAACATCATAAACATTCATCTGCTTATCGAGGCGCTGATAGTTTGCACTCGTCAGCGAGGCATAGGGCATTAGCGTTCCATTACCTTCACCCATAAGATCTTTCTTCATGAGATACCCGACTTGTGCATACAAAACTTTGCCAGTTCCAAACATGGGGAATGCATTACCTTGGCTTCCACCCGGATAACCAGCGCTTACAGAAGATGCAGGATTCATAATGCCATTATATCTTAAATAGCCTGGTCCGTAATTGTTGTTGAAGTATCCTACATATGCATTCAATGCAGTTCCTTTTTCTGTATTTACAGGCGCATCATAAAAAACCGCCACTGACCATAGATTCATAGAATGAAAAACGGTATCTGCTGCTTCGCTTGTCCAGGTGGCTTTAGCTTGTGTAATAAAACCAGCTTCTAAGTTTAAGATTCTTTTCTTGCCTAAATAAGTGCCCGTCATGTAAGGTGTTGTGTGTGACTCTTTATCTAAGAAATTGTAAAGGAATAAACCTTGATATTGTTTGTGTAGACCAACTTGTGAGAAAGTTGCGTTTGACGAAAGAGGAGGTGGCGTTAGTCCATTGGTTGCGATAGGGAAAGGATCACTTAATACAAGTCGGTAATCCAACTTGCCTAATTGACCGCGGGCATATACACTTAGCTTGCGGCTAAACTCATCCGTTTGATCGACCGTTGCTTGCGCAAATATCGGTACATCCATTGTTGCAATGGTTCCGATGCTAGGTTGACTAAAGCGCGATAGTCCGTTGGTGATGGTTAAGCCACCACCCAAAATTAATTTTTCACTTCCCTTTGTAACCCGGTATTCCCCCAACGCATCGTGAAAGAAAGCTTGTATTTTTCGGTTGCCATTGGTTTGAGACAATCGGTTAAAATTATTTTGTCCATATTGAACATAGAAAAATACTCGATCGGTAAGTTGACCATATAATTGAAAGCGTGTTCTGCGCAAGCCAATATCAAATGTTTGATCGGTTGGGTCATTTACCACGCGTGTTCCAGGGTTGCTTTCGTTGTAGCGCAGCCACACCTGATTTAGAAAAGTTGCCTTTAGGTAATGGCTTCCGTCTTCATTCAAATTCAATTTGAGTTCGGTAATTTCTTTTGGCTTTTCCTGCGCATAGGTTCCCATGCATATGGACAGGAGCGTTAATGAAACAATTAGTTTGTTCATGTCTTTAAATAATTTATGATTTGAAATTAGTTGAGGGGAATGAGTGGGCTCATTCCCGATAAACAATTATGGGCATCTCTAAAAACCCTTGCTCTCATTACCTCAACCCCTGCCCCTTCTACAAAAGAGAAGGGTAAGCGGAGTTTTTAGAGATGCCCTTATAGAATTTGTGCTTCTTTTTGATGAATAAGTGCTGCAAACTCAGTAGCAAATTTTGATATGTAAGTAATTTCTGAAGGCTGCAGTAAGTCTCGTTTTTTGTAGAACACTAATCGGTTTCTATGACATTCGATGTGCATTTCTTCCCGGTTTTCTAAAAACTGAATTACAGATTCCGTAAAGAACTTTCGTATAGCTGTTTCATTTTCACCGCGCAGGTAATATTTTTTTGAAAACGCTGAATGGTTGGCAAAGTCAAGATCTTTTCCCGCAACGCTTTCCATCAATTTCGACCAAAGATTTTCAGGTTCTAAAGCAAAATCGGGAATGAATTGATCTGTTTCAGAAAATTGCAGGATCGTAATTTTTGTCTCTGTTTTATCTTGCAGGGCACCTTCCTGAAGAAAAATATCGGCCACTTCTATTTTACCATCGTCAACGTATTTGGTCAATATATTTTGTTCGTATAAAATTTTATTACTACGCTGAATTGGAAAATCTTTGTACTTGACAATACTGCGCACCTGTTGTGGATAGTAAGCGAAGTCATTGGCTTCAGAAAATTTACGTAGTTCAACTTGTCTTGGACTAAGCTTGATCTCAATTTTAGTTTGTGCACCTGGCATCAACTTGCGCGCAGCGAGCGGGTGGTTTGATAAAAGTTGAAATTGCTCAAAACCTATTAATGAAACAGTGCCACCACTGTGCTGATACTCTTCTTCAAAATGATGTAATTGCTCCATGAACGAATGATCAACGATGCGAGCTTCTGAAAAATTCAGGGTCACTTTTTTTCCAGGTTTAATACGCTTGAATAAATTCTTAAAGCCAATCAGGTTCGAGAAGATGGCAGCGTCTTTAATAGCGATGTAATAGTCATTTTCAGTTTGCGATACTTCATAGCGTGCCTTGAAAAGACTGCGGATGGGTGCTCCGTTTATAATGTGGAAGATGAATTTTACCAAGATACCCGCACCCACACCCAATAATAGATCGGTTGAAATGGTTACTACAATTGTAATTACAAAGATTACAAGTTGCTCTGCCCCAATTTTATAGGTTTTGAAAAATTCTTTCGGAGATGCCAACCGGTAACCAACAGCAATAAGCAATGCAGCTAAAGCAGAGTTTGGTATCATTTCAATTACAGGAATAAATAGAAGCATCGCTATCAACAGGAAGAAGCCATGGAAAAAGTTAGCCCACCGTGTGCGGCCACCAAAAGTTACGTTGGCCGAACTTCGGGCTACTTCTGAAATCATTGGTAGGCCACCTAATAAACCAGCCAAGGCGTTGCCAGCGCCTAAGGCAGATAGATCTTTATTTGTATTTGATTCTCGCTTGTAAGGATCAAGACCATCTACAGCTTTTACAGTAAGTAACGATTCCAAACTATTTATGAAAAGGAACATCACCACGTACTTCCAAAAAACTCCGGTGCCAATAGCTGCAAAACTTGCGTTGAATTTTATGTTTTCCCAAAAATTGCCGATGCTAACTAAATCAAACGCAGGTTCAGTATGTCTAAAATCCATGATAAGGGCCATCGGTATGGTTACAAGAAGCACGACCATAGGGGCCGGGATTTTCTTAACGAAATTGCTCTTGATCAAAGGCATTCCGAAAATGATAATCATACTAATAATGCCAACCGATGCCACCCGAGGATCAGCATTCATGAACGAATGCGGAATCATTTCATACAATTCGATGGGTTCCAATCCTTTTAACGTTGCCGGATCAATACCTAACAACACATGTATTTGTTTTGAAAAGATGATTAGGCCAATCGCGGCTAGCATTCCGTGAACAGCTGAGGGTGGGAAGAAATCACTTAGGGATCCAAACTTCAGAAACCCAAAAGCAATTTGAATTATTGACATGACCACAATTACCCCGCATGCTAACTGCACACCGGTGTAGCCTTCAATGTTCAAAGCTCCTAATTCTGTTACCGCGCCTGCGCAAATGGTTATCAAGCCTGCTGCAGGGCCTTTTATCGTGAGAGCTGATCCAGCAAAAAAGCTAACAAACATGCCACCGATCATCGCGGTAAGCACGCCCATAGCTGCAGGAAAACCACTTGCCTTTGCAATTCCTAAGCTAAGTGGAAGAGCAAGCAGGAATACTAAGAAACCGGCAACGGCATCTACACGCCAATTCTCTTTAAGTCCTGCAAGTCCGTCTTTTGGGATTTCGAGTGTTTTCATATTTTAAGGATAGGTGCCAATGAAGGACACCAGGTAAAGATTATTGATAATTAATGTATGGGTGTGCAGGCCTCCTATTTTAAGAAACCCTGAGAGCGGCATATGACATGCCGGTTTTTAAGAATAAATCAGATTAGCAGAACTCTGTTGAGAGTAAAAAGAGAGGGCTTCGTATCAAACTGGTCTTTGAGAAGCGACCACGTAATTCGTAATGGTTGAAATTTTTGAAGTTGGCTGTACACTTCAATGAAACTAACGCTTAGAAAGCAGTTGTTTTTGCCTTCACGCTCCTCACTGCCAACTTCTTCACAAAGCAATTGGGTGAGCAGGTCTACTGGCAGTGTTTGTTCTGAAAGGGTATAACCGATGGATGAAATAGATCCTCGAGCCTGCATTGGTTTTGAGATAAAGAAAACCGGAGCCAACAGCTCAAAGCTGAAGATTAGGATGGCAAATAGTTTCAAAATCTTGTTATACCTCAGAGGCATTGCTATTTCAACTTTTGCCAAAGGTCTGATTAATTTTCTGAATTTTACTATTCTTCTTGTTTTTTCAAAGAAAAAACAGTTG
>JBBSBG010000221.1:0-5402 GCA_038251495.1 Cytophagales bacterium | reverse complement strand
ATTTTATTGAAGGCAAGGGCAAGATCAATCCAATAGTCAAATTGTATTTTGGATTTCATACCAGTATCGTCAATTAGCACGTAGCCAATCATTGGGCGATTGGTAAAGTCCATGGTGCGGCAGCCATTTTTTTCAACTGCTTCTTCATGAAATTCTCTATCAATACGGCATATTAAATCATCACCAATAATGCCCACACACATTTTGCCATTGTACATAAATACGAGTCCACCCATCATGGGTTTTTCTTCTATATTACGTAGTGTATCAAATCGTTCGCGGATTCTGTTTGCTAACTTTTCGCTGAAAGCCATAAGATCAAGTTATATGAAGTAACCAGCGGCAATGAATTTCCTGCTTGTCTAATTGCAATAGACTTTAAATTTTTTGAAATTTTCTATCGAACCTACAACGATTAATACATCGCCATTATTGATTATAGTTTCTCCACCCGGATCAAAGATGAATCCATCTTTTGAATCTTTAAGTCCTATTACCGTTGCTCCTGTTTGTTTGCGAATGTCGAGTTCTTCAATGGTTTTGTTTTGGTATTTTTCTTTCAACTGACTGAAATTAATTTCCTCCAATTTTAAATCTCGTTGCGTTATTCCGGTAAGGATTTCAAGAAATTCGATCACAGAAGGTTGGGTTATTAAATGAGCCATGTGTATTCCACCTAAGGCAAATGGCTTTACTACTTTATTGGCACCCGCACGGTACAATTTTTTTTCAGCACTCTCTTCAGAAGCACGGGCAATTATATTTATATCGGGATTTAATCCTTTTGCGGTAATACATATGAGCATGTTTTCAGCATCACTTGGCAAAGTAATAATCAGTGAATTGGCCACGTTAACACCCGCTTCGATTAACACCTCTTCTTTGGAAGCATCATCGGTTATTACCTGAAATGATGGTTTATCAGGCAGGCAAGACAATACCTCCTTATCATTCTCTATTAGAATAAATTTCTTTCCAGCCTTCAATAGCTCATCGCAGGTTTTGGCACCCGTACGGCCGTAGCCAACAACAATTATATGATGTGTCAATTTTTTTGTCTTTTTATTGAAAATGAAGGTATTAAAAATTTTTCTAAACTCCCCCTCAAACATATACCTACTTATTACAGAAACGATGTAAGCAAGAATACCCAAGTTTAAAAACATGTAAATACTCGTAAATATTTTGCCCGCAGACGAAAGGGGCGAGACCTCACCGAATCCTACGGAAGACACAATAAGCATGGTCATATAGAGTCCATCAATCGGACTATAACCCTCAATAGTTATGTACCCAACTATACCAATCATCACGCTCACCAAAAGCATCAGTGCCGCGAAAACAGAACTCTTAGTAAGTTCACTCATCGTGCGATTTTAAAGCAGGGTTAAGATAGGAAAATTGAACTTTATTATGGGTTCTTTAAACATTCATCAAATGTAAGCTGGTTTTATTTTATTCTTTTTCCCTGCGTAGTAAACGAAAGGCCTTGTTGTCCGTACGTTGAAATCATAATTCCTTCAAACAAGGGCTCACTCATTTTTGAACTGGCTCGCCAATGGAAAATAAAATTGGCACCCGTGCCACCGGCCTGGTCTTGTTGATCAATTACAATCTCTACTGTTTCTAACGGCTGTAAATAGATTGGCTTATCAAAATAAGTTCGAATCAATTTCCCTTTTGTATCAAAGTATTTGGCGCTTTCAATATACAAGGTGTCTTGTTCATTGGTGTTTCGCATACTTACGGTTGCGGTTAAGTCGTGCGTTATATGTTCCGTCTGACTATAGATTTGCGAGTAGATTGATAAATAGGTTGCGCCTTGTATGAGCGTGACGCTTAATGGAGTAGTAACACTTCTCTTTTCCCAAATGACAGGATTGATTGAACTGTTTTCCTTCTTTTCAAAACAGGAAATAGTAATTAGTGCTAAGCTTAATAGTGTAACTACTTTATGCATTCTTCTTTTTCAAACTAAGATAGCCATTTTAATTTTGGTATGTGTGTGTGATTATTTAGTTGCGCTGGTTATAATATTTTTTTAATAAGAAGGCTCGATTATAAATCCAGATTATAATCTCATACTTCGCTTTTTTTAATTTTATATAATCCCTAAAACAAAAAATGCTCTCACCAAAAGGCAAGAGCATTAAAAATTCTTATTTCAAACTGATTAATAATCTTTGTTGAAATCGCCTTTGCGGAAGCCACCGCCACCACCTCCGCGGTTGCCACCTCGGCTACCACCTCCACCACTACCTTCTTCGCGGGGGCGGGCTTCGTTAACCACCAGGTTTTTTCCCATAAAGTCAGCTCCGTTCAATTCATTGACAGCATTACGACCGGCTGTGTCATCGGCCATTTCAATAAATCCAAAGCCACGGCTGCGCTGCGTTACTTTGTCCATGATGATCTTCGCAGAGCTTACTTCACCGTACTCGGCAAATAACTGTTTCAATTGTTCCTCGGATGCCTTCCAGGGAATGTTGGCTACATAAATATTCATTTTCGTTTTTGAAATTAAGTGATAAATGTTCGCTAACTCAATAAGACCTTCCGACAAATAAACACGCGAGGTGGAGTACTTTCTGGTGGGATTTATTTTATTAACTAACCAAAGGTAAGGGTTTTTTTGAATTATCCTTAAACTGGCCAATTTTAAGGGATTTTTAATAAGTAATAATTAGCCACTAAGGCATGAAGGCATAAAGAAGCCTTAATATCTACAAAAACCGCCTTGTGCCTTGGTGACTTTGCGACATCGGCAAGCTACTCATTGGATATTGATCTTAAACTTTCCAAGACTTTTCAGTGCATTTTCATTGATTTTGTCCTGCATAAAGCCCGACCAACCTAACAGACTGCCTGGCAAGCCCAGTGCCATATGGCTCCATTTCCAAAGGTCAAACTCATCGCGATGATCAAAAATTAAACTGTCTTTAAATATAAAGGCCGCCTTAATCTGATTGTGAACTTTGCGCCCGGTTTTTGAAAATGAATACGAAGCCTGCCATTCGGCTGAGCCGGAGTCGCCATCTGTTTTCACATTTGAAAAGGTTAATTCAAAATCCTTTGCATTGAGGCAGAGCATGTGCCACATCGACTTCAAGTCTGCACTATCAAGCATACGAAACGCAGGATCGTAAAATGTGGCGTGTGAATGATAACAACTGTTCATGGTTTGCCAATCGCGTTTTTGAAAGGCTGAGTAAAACTTAATAATCAATTCTGAATTCATATTTTAATCCGTTGGTGGAACTATGCATCCTTCAGGCCAGCAATACTTTTAGTATAGTAGTTTTTAAAGTACCTTGAGACTAATACTATTTTAGGGCATCTCTAAAAACCCTTGCTTTCATTACCTCAACCCCTGCCCCTTCTCCAAAATAGAAGGGTAAGCGGAGTTTTTAGAGATGCCCTTTATTAATTCGCAGATTATCTTTTTGTCAACTAACTTCCTATTAATAATTTAAAAGTCAATTGTCAACTTTTTTTGAAGCTAAGCTAAATCCTATGAAAATAAAACAACTCGTTCTCGGTATGGTAGTGGCCGGCATCAGTTTCCTTGCCACTGCTCAATCGTTCAACAATTTTCCGGTAACAACTCAAAAGCCACCCTTGCACGCAAAACATTGGATGGCCATTACGGGCAAACCATTAGCTGCAACTGCAGGAGCCATGATTTTCACTAAAGGGGGTAATGCCATTGATGCTTCGTGCGCCATGCTTGCCGCAACTTGCACCATGTGGGATGTGCTCAGCTGGGGTGGTGAAACACAGGCGTTGATTTACAATCCGAAAACGAAAAAAGTAATTGCTATCAATGCATTGGGTGTAGCACCAACCGGAGCTACAGCCGATTTCTTTAAAGGCAAGGGAATGAATTATCCACCTGAGTTTGGTCCACTGGCGGCAGTAACTCCCGGCACACCGGGTGGTTTAATGACGATGCTGGCCGAGTATGGCACTATGAGTTTGAAAGAAGTGTTGGCACCTGCGATGGAGTTAGCAACAGGTTATCCGATTGAAGCACAAACAGCAAACTCTATTGAGCGGGGTAAACAACAAATAAAGCAATGGCCGTATTCTAAAAAAGTTTTTCTACCGCACTTAGGTTCAAAGCGCGAAGCTCCCGATGCGGGTGAAGTTTTTGTTCAGAAGGATTTGTTGGCGACACTTCAAAAATTAGTGGACACAGAACAGCAGGCACTTAAAAAAGGTAAGAACCGGAAGGAAGCTATCTATGCCGCGTACGATCGTTTTTATAAAGGTGATATCGCGAAAGAGATTGCCCGTGGTACACAAGAGCAGGGTGGACTAATCACAGAACAAGATCTGGCCAATTGGAAGGTGAAGATTGAAGAACCAACTATGACTAACTATCGAGGCATTGATGTTTACAAGTTGCAGCAGTGGACTCAAGGTCCGGCTATGCTTCAAACATTGAACATTCTTGAAAACTTTGATTTGAAAAGCATGGGGTATAACTCTACAAAATATATCCATACTGTTTATCAGGCCATGAATCTCGCTTTCGCGGATCGCGACTTTTACTATGGCGATCCGGCCTTCGGCACACCGGCACCCATGAATGTGTTGCTCTCGAAAGACTATGCCAAAGAGCGTATGAAGTTAATGAACCCTGAAAAGAATGACCCGAAGATTGGCCCAGGCGATCCGTATGCATTTGAAGGCAAGACGAATCCTTATTTAAACCTGTTGCAAAAATGGGGCAACTCGCAATCAGCTTTGCAGCGAAACAACATTCATCCAGACACTAAATTTATGGAAGAGTTTACCGCAGGCACTACTTCTGTAGAAGCTACTGATGCCGAAGGTTGGGTTGTGTCAATCACGCCAAGTGGTGGTTGGGTGCCAGCTTGCATTGCAGGCACTACAGGGGTTGGCTTAAGTCAGCGGATGCAATCATTTGTTCTTGATCCAAAAGAAAATCCATTTAATGTTGTTGAGCCGGGCAAGCGACCACGTGTTACACTTACACCCAGTATGGCTTTAAAGGATGGCAAACCTTTTTTATCATTTGCCAAGCAGGCGGGCGATGAGCAGGATCAATTGTTACTTCAGTTTTTTTTAAACGTTGTTGAATTTAACATGACGGTGCAAGAAGCTTGTGAAGCGCCTAGTTTTAAAACCCTTCAGATGTATTCCAGTTTTGGTGCGCACGAACGTAGCGCGGGCGGACTTATACTTAACAGTGAAATGCCACCCTGGTCGCGCAAGGAGTTATCGCGCATGGGCTATAAGTTAAGTTATCAGGACAGAACGAGTGGCCCGATTAATGCAATTTTCTTTGATTGGCTGCATGGCACCTTTTGGGGTGGCAGCAGTAATCATGGCGAGGATTATGGAATAGGATGGTGAATGAATTAGAAATTAGTCCT
>JBBSBG010000220.1:0-5432 GCA_038251495.1 Cytophagales bacterium | reverse complement strand
GCAACTAAAGCCGCATAAGCAATTGCATTATTTTCTGTTCCTGTCCACTTGCTGTAGATTCCAAAGAAAGCCCACATTAATACTAATAGAAACGCGGGTTCTTTAAAATTAAGTGCGATGTATAAGCCCAATGCAGCGGCAATACCAATCATAATAATAGTCCAATAAATGGGTGATAGAAATCCGCCACCCCAATGAATAGAAATTAACAGCGTTGAAATGTTTGCAATAGTAGCCACACAAATCCATGAGAGATAAAATATGAACGGGAGTAGTATTAGAAACCATTCTTTTCGGTTTAGACTATTTCGTTGGAGTAATCGATAAGTCTGCGTAAGCGAATACAGCAAAACTAACATCACAACTACAGAGGCAACAGTAAATAGGTGATGCCAAACTAAAATCCAACTTATGTTGGCAACGCACGAAAGCAAAAACCAAAGAGAAAGTTCTTTGAAGTAGGGTTTATCCTTTATCTTAATCTGGGCTATTGAAAAAACGATTAGCGATAAATAGATTACACTCCACACAGAAAAAGTAAAGCCGGCAGGTGTAAAAAGACTTGGGTACAAATCTGAAATTTGCCCGGTGTTCATTCCATTAATGGGCAGAATGTTGGCCAGGGCATTTACGGTTAGCACCGCAACCAACGCCAGAATATTTAGGATAATTTGAGTTCGATGGCTCATTGGGTTTTGTTTTTTGAGCGAAGATTCGTGATATAGAAATGCGCTATGTGTTTTTACGCGAATACAAACATTTCACTCTCTGCGGAAGCTTTGGGTATGCGCATACGCTCTTCTTTTAGGCCTTCAAGATGAAACTTAATTCCGTCAAAAATATTTTTTTCA
Organism: Cytophagales bacterium; assembly: GCA_038251495.1. Taxonomy (GTDB): domain Bacteria; phylum Bacteroidota; class Bacteroidia; order Cytophagales; family Cyclobacteriaceae; genus ELB16-189. Next base: position 4,581 of record JBBSBG010000220.1, on the reverse strand, counting down.
ACAACGTCTTTTGTTTTGCCAGTAGCAATAACGCCAGATAAATCCGGTGCGTAAGCAGAATAACCAGTTTTCGTTTTTTCGTACACGACTAAATATTTTCTCATCTCTTTTCTATTTGTGCCTGTTTAAAAATACTGTTTAATGTGCCCGGAGCAATTTCATCACTAAGTTTATGAGCTGCAATAGTAACTAACCCATTTTTGGTTAGGTGCTTATATTGTTTGTGACTGCCCTTTTCACGAACAAGAAACCAACCATCTTTTTAAATGAGTTTAATTATCTCGCGAGCTTTCATTTTACAAATTTAGGCCAATTTGCTATGTTAAAGTAGTCAATTCCTTTTGGTTTATGAACCGGACACGGGTAATATTGTTCTCCCAAAATTTCGGCTATGAAACCAAACTCAATCTTCTTTGTTTTTCCACTTATTACCATGTTAGCATCCTGTTCAAAATCGCCAAACCCTCAAACTGTTTCAAATTATCCAGTATCTGCTAAAGTTGATACCGTTGATACGTATTTTGGAGTGGCGGTACCTGACCCTTATCGTTGGATGGAGAATGATACTACCAAAGCCGTAGCTGATTGGGTTAAGGCCGAGAACGAAGTGACCTTCGGCTTCCTGGATAAAATACCTTACCGCGCAGAAATCAAAAAACGATTGGAAGCATTGAATAATTATGAGAAGCTTGGTTCACCTTTTAAACGAGGCGATTATATCTATTTCTATAAAAACGATGGTTTACAAAACCACTATGTGCTGTATCGTAAAAAAGGTGAGCAGGGCGAGGCAGAAGTATTTCTTGACCCGAATACTTTTTCAGAAGATGGAACCACTCGGTTGGCTGGAGTTTCATTTTCGAAAGATGGAACGAGGGTAGCCTATCAGGTTTCAAAAGGCGGAGCGGATTGGACAGAAGCAATTGTTATGAATGCGATTGATAAAACTACTTTGGAAGACACGCTACGTGATATCAAGTTTAGCGGTATTGCTTGGCGCGGCAACGATGGTTTTTATTTTAGCACCTACGAAAAACCAAAAGGCAGTCAGCTAACCGCTAAAACACAAAGCCATAAATTATTTTTTCATAAGGTAGGCACGCCAAGAAGCCAGGATCAACTGATTTTTGGTGATGATAAAAATCCACGTAGGTATGTAGGTGGTGGACTTACTGAAGATGAACGTTTTCTAGTTGTAACGGCATCAACCAGCACAACGGGTAATGAACTTTACATGCAGGATTTAAATGATCCGAAAAGCAAACTTATTACCATTGTTAATAATTTTGATAATAACCATAGTGTGTTGGATAATGAGGAAAGCCGGATTATAGTTGAAACAAATTTGAATGCTCCAAATAATAAGGTTGTTGAATTTGATTTCTCGAAACCTAGTGTTGAAAATTGGAAAGACATAATTCCGGAAACGGAGAATGTATTAAGTGCCGCCACGGGAGGTAAATATTTATTTGTTGACTACACAGTGGATGTTAAAACTCAGGTGAAACAATTCGACCTAAAAGGTAAGTTGGTTCGCGAAGTGGAATTGCCGGGAATTGGGTCGTCCGGAGGTTTCAGAACACGCAGCACCGAGAAAGAATTATATTATTCGTTTACATCTTTTACCTACCCAACTTCAATCTTTAAATATGATCTGGCCACGGGCGCGTCAACATTGTACGCTCAGCCCAAGGTTGATTTTACTCCTACCGATTATGAAACTAAGCAGGTTTTTTATACCAGTAAGGATGGCACAAAAGTGCCAATGTTTATTGTGTATAAGAAAGGGCTTGAATTGAACGGAAAAAATCCAACATGGCTTTATGCCTATGGCGGATTTGGCGTGTCGCTTACTTCTTATTTTGACCCATCATTGATTGTTTGGTTAGAAAATGGTGGCGTATATGCACAGCCAAACTTGCGCGGTGGTGGCGAGTATGGCGAGAAGTGGCATTTGGCCGGTACAAAAATGCAAAAGCAAAATGTGTTTGATGATTTCATCGCAGCAGGAGAGTACCTCATAAATGAAAAATATACTTCGCATGATTATCTGGCAATCTCGGGCGGATCAAACGGGGGATTGTTAGTTGGCGCAACCATGACACAGCGCCCTGATCTTGCTAAAGTTGCTTTACCAGCAGTAGGCGTGATGGATATGTTGCGCTATCATAAATTTACCGCAGGTGCTGGTTGGGCTTATGATTATGGAACGGCAGATGACTCAAAGGAAATGTTTGAATACCTTAAAAAGTATTCTCCTGTTCATGCACTTAAACCCAACACAGCGTACCCTGCAACCTTAATCACCACTGCCGATCATGACGATCGCGTTGTGCCTGCGCACTCGTTTAAGTTTGCGGCCACCCTTCAGGAAATGAATAGTGGACCAAATCCAGTTTTGATTCGCATAGATACAAAATCCGGACACGGTTCATCCAATCTTTCTAAAGCGATTGAATCTGATGCTGATCAGTTTGCCTTCACTTGGTATAATATGGGCGTTGTTCCACCAATGGTAAAAAAGGATATGTGATAAGGAGTTGAAAGGTAAAAGCTTAAAGTCTTATGCTTTTAGCTTTCTGCTTTCAACTTAATAATTTTATCAGCTACGTTTTTTCCAGCCACCTCTGTAAGTTCTTCCAGGCTTGCATCTTTAATTTTTCTTACCGATTTAAAATGCGCTAAAAGCTTATCAGCAGTCTTTTTGCCAATGCCTGGTATTTCTTCAATCTCCGTTACAAAGGTTGAGTTGCTTCTTTTTTGCCGATGAAAAGTGATGGCAAATCGGTGCGCTTCATCGCGAATGCGTTGGATCAATAAAAGCGCGGGTGATTTTTTGCTGATCAACAAAGGAAGTGGATCTTCCGGGTAATAGATTTCTTCCAATCGTTTGGCTATTCCTATAATAGGAATTTTTCCATAAAGCCCAAGTTCTTGTAACGCTTCACAAGCGCTGCTTAATTGACCCTTGCCGCCATCAACAATAATAAGCTGCGGATATTCACTTTCTTCTTCCATGATTCTTTTATAACGCCTGCCAACAATTTCTTTCATGGACGCAAAATCGTTGGAGCCGATAACTGTTTTGATGTTAAAATGGCGATAGCCCTTTTTCTCGGGCTTGCCATCCACAAACCGAACCATAGATGCAACGGGTGAAGAGCCCTGAAAATTTGAGTTATCAAAACACTCAATAATTTTTGGATACTGATTTAAGCGAAGATTTTCCTGTAAAATATGGAGCACTTCATTCTTTTTGGTTTTGCGTTCTTCTTTACTGATTTCTTTTTCGCGTTTTTGATAGAGTGCATTCCTAAGGGAGAGATCAACTAATTTTTTCTTATCTCCAATTTGAGGTACTACATTTTCATATTCATCGGATTTAATAGACAAGGGCAGGTTTGTATACACTTCCGGATTACTGCTATGATAGGTCGTTCTTAATTCCTGAACTACCAAACTCAGTATCTCATCGTCTGGCTCATCTAATTTCTTTTTGATTTCAAGATTCTTAGAAAAAATAATTGCGCCTTCGCGAATCTGCAGGTAATTAACATAGGCTTCTGTCTCCGAACTTGCAATAGTCACCACATCAATCTCACTTAGCTTCCGGTTAACAACCAATGACTTCGTCTGGAATTTTTCAAGCAGCTCTAGCTTGCGCTTATAAATTGCAGCCTTCTCAAACTCCATAGCTTCAGCTGCCTCCTTCATCCTTCGTGTAAATTCATTTTCAACTACACTCAGGTCACCTTTCAAAATATTTCTGACTTCGGCTATTTCTTCCAGATAAGAAGCTTCATCTTGTAATCCTTCACACGGGCCTTTGCAATTGCCTATATGAAACTCAAGACAGACCTTGAATTTCTTTTGTTCAATATTTTCCTGCGAAAGCAGCAAAGAACATGTGCGAATAGAATATAATTGTCTTACTAATTCCAGCACACTCTTCATTGACACTACACTGCTATAAGGCCCAAAATATTCACCTTGTTTGGGAATGTATTTTCGGGTGTAGATGATTCGCGGAAAGCGTTCTTTTAAAATGCAGAGATAGGGAAATGTCTTATCATCTTTTAATAGAATATTATACTTAGGCTGATTCTGTTTAATGAAATTGTTCTCCAACAACAATGCATCAAACTCTGTATTGGCAAGGGTGAACTCGATTTTGCGTATTTCCGAAACTAACTTTTCAGTTTTACGATTGTATTGCGACTGCTTATTGAAATAACTGGAAACGCGTTTCTTCAAACTCTTAGCCTTGCCAACATAAATTAATACACCTTCTTTATCATAGTATCGATAAATACCGGGCGAATCAGGAAGAGAAGAGATGGTATCTTTTAAGTCGAACACACGTAAAAGTACGATTTGCGATTTACGAAGTACGAATTTGGACTTACAAATTAAGAATGATGATTTACAAATGGATAGACTGAAAATCGTACTTCGTCAATCGTACTTCGTAAATTATTAAATCGTCAATTATTAATGTCCCACGGTTTTTCGTCTATCAACTGAATAGAATCTTGAACGATATGCTTGGCGCAATCGAGCGTCATATCCAATCCACTCGAT
>JBBSBG010000219.1:0-5441 GCA_038251495.1 Cytophagales bacterium | reverse complement strand
GATGGGTCATTTGGTCCGCTCGATGAAACAGCAATTCCTAACCCGGTCAATTTTTATGGCGAAAGTAAATTAGCTGGCGAGCAAGTCATAAAAAAAAGTAAACTTAACTGGGCTATTCTTCGCACGGTGCTTGTGTTTGGCATTACGCCCGACCTAAGTAGAAGCAACATTGTACTTTGGGTAAAGAAAAGTCTGGAGGATGGAAAAACAATTAATGTAGTGAATGATCAATGGCGCACGCCTACGCTTGCCGAAGACTTAGCGGTGGGTTGTTACCTGGCTGCTTCCCAAAAAGCAACAGGCATCTATCATATTTCTGGTGAAGAACTGATGACTCCGTTTGACATCGCTCAACATACCGCTGACTTTTTCAAATTAGATAAATCACTTATTAAAGCGGCTGACTCAGGTACTTTTAAACAACCAGCAGCTCGCCCTCGTAAAACGGGTTTTATTATAACCAAGGCAAAAACCGAATTGGGGTATCAACCCCATAGCTTTTCAGAAGGGTTACAAGTATTAAAATCACAACTCAACAGGTAATTGCGCCATTACTGAAGTAAGTATTTATAAGTCGGTTTTATTTGCTAAACTTGAAACCGTAACAAATACTTAACACACTATTTATGGCAGATTCCAGGGGTCAATTCGGTTCAAAGTTTGGGTTCATTATGGCTGCAGCAGGTTCTGCAGTTGGCCTCGGCAACATCTGGCGTTTTCCTTATGTAGTAGGCCAAAACGGTGGCGGAGCTTTTGTGTTTGTCTATGTGCTTTGTGTTATTCTAATTGGACTTCCGCTTATCTATAATGAAGTTGCGCTCGGTCGCATCACCGGAAGAAATACGATCGGTGCTTTCAAAGGAACAGGAGGCAACAAGTTTTGGGTATTCATGGGTGCGGTACTCGCGCTTTGTGTTAGTTTTTTTGTACTCAGTTATTATGGTGTAATAGCCGGCTGGACTATCGGTTATATTGTTAGTGAGTTCACCAATTTTATCAAAGATTTTGAAACATTCAAAAGTGCGCCAGTCTATGTAATTCCTTTCTTTGCCGTATTTATGGTTGTAACCGTAGCCATTGTGCTGGGGGGCGTTGCCGGGGGTATTGAAAAGGCATCTAAAATTCTAATGCCCGTTTTATTTATACTGGTATTTCTGGTGATGATACGAAGCCTTACCCTTGATGGTGCTATGGAGGGTGTTAAATATTACCTTACTCCGGATTTCACAAAAATAAATGGCGGAGTTATTCTCTCGGCATTGGGTCAGGCTTTCTTCTCTCTCTCCGTAGGTTGGGGCATTTTAATTACGTATGGATCATACCTTCCCAAAGATCAAAATATTGTAAGCAGTGGCGCGTGGATTGGTTTCATGGATACGGCAGTTGCATTATTAGCAGGACTCATGATTTTCCCAGCCGTATTCGCATTTGGAAAAAACCCCGAAGAAGGAACTGCGCTTGTCTTTAAGGTTCTCCCCGATATTTTCAATTCAATGCCAACCGGTGGTCGCATTGTAGGTGCTTCATTCTTTTTGTTGTTGTGCGTTGCTGCACTTACTTCATCTATTTCTATGATCGAAGTTCCAGCTTCTTATCTTATCGATGAAAAGAAATGGAGCCGCAAAAAATCAGCGTGGACAGTAGGTATCCTTGCATTCCTTGTTGGGATTCCTTCGGCACTTTCCGGTGGCGCTTCCGAAATGCTTACCACCATGTCACTTAATTTGTTTGGATCTGTAAAGGTGGGGTTCCTGGATATTATGGATGCACTATTCGGTGGTTTATTCATTGTTATTGTTGCTTTGATGACGTGTGTTTATACCGGTTGGATTATGGACATCAATAAATTAGTGAAAGAAATTTCAAGCGGTGCACCCGGATTCGAGAAACCTTTTATTGGAAAACTTACGCCCGCAGCATTCTGGGTTTTCTTTATCCGCTTTGTTTGCCCGATGGTTATTGGCTTGGTGTTGTTAAGTACAGTTGGGATTATTTAGATCTGAACAACTTATAGAATCAATACATTAAGTATTCTCGAAGTTGTTCACTTCAAGCTCAACACATATTCTTCATCCAAGGTGTCAGCTACATTAATAACTGTTCCATCCCGATCAATGGTATAGTATTTTGGAACCGCTACAATATTCAGGTAGTGCCACAATTCAGGATTGATATGGTCGGAGCCTCCAAATACCATTGGCCAATCGTAGTTATTCTTTTCGATGAATTTCTTCATTTTGTCGGGCGACTTATCAAGCGATATTGAGTAAAACTCAATGTTCGGATTTTTCTTTCTTAGCGCAGGTATCTTTGGAATTTCCTTCAGACACGGACTGCACCACGTTGCCCATAACTCTACTATTACTATTTTATCGTTTAGTGTGGAAAGCTTAACATCCAACCCATCTTTATCAGGAAGTTGAAAGTCTCTGATCCCTTTATCTAAAAACCTGTGCTCTACAAAATGTTTACTCCCTGCTGCAAATTGCTTTACCCTCTCATTAAGCCCATTCTCTGCCAACGAGTCCACCAGATTAATTAAAATAGCTTTATCAACAATCTTAAAGTCGTAGGCTTCCTTATAAAATTTGATTAATTCCATCTGCGCATTTTCTCCCACATAACACTTTGTTATATCTGAGATAATGGCTTCTGTCCCCTTGGTCTCATCTTTAGATTTCTTTACGTACTTAAGTACGTAATCCCAGTCATATATAATCTCCTTGTCAGGAACTTGCCCATAAATAATTGTTGAAGTCAACATGAATATCAGGAACTGTTTCATAGGTTTTTAATTTGAGGTTAAACGCATAAAATCGTTGAATAAAGGTGCGGAAATATTCTCCTACCTCGACACTCATTTTTTACACTTAAGCGAGTATGCAGGCTGTTCAAGTCAATAACCTTAAAGGCCTTATAGGCCTTCTACCATTCTACTGCATAAAATTCTTACTAAAAATTTTCAGTGGGCTTGTAACATTCTACTGTTCCTTGTCTCTAAAGGGAAATTATCAACTATTTAAATCGTGAAAAATGAAAAAATTAATCATCAGCATGTTGTTCATTGCTTTATCCAAAGCAGTGGTAGTAGGGCAAATCAATCCATATCCATTCGAAGTTCAGATTTCAGGGCAGGGAAATCAGGCTATTATTTTTATTCCTGGTTTTGCTTCGGCAGGCGAAGTGTGGGACGAAACTAAGTTGATGTACGAAAGTCACTACAGATGTTACACACTAACTATGGCGGGATTTGCCGGTGTTGCACCACAACCGAATCCGTCTATATCAAAATGGGAGCACGCGATAGCTGACTACATTAAAAAAAACAATCTTAAAAAACCTATCGTTGTAGGTCATAGCATGGGTGGAGTATTAGCCATGGCATTAGCAGCAGATTATCCGGATTTGCTTTCAAAAGTGGTAGTAGTAGATGGCTTACCGTGTTTAACCGCCATGATGAATCCATCCTTTATTGCGAAAGAAGAAAACGACTGTACTGAAATGATAACGCAAATGGCTTCGGTAAGCGATGAACAATTTTTTGAAATGCAAACAATATCGATCAAATATATGCTGGCTGACACGTCTCGTCAGAAGGAGGCTATCAATTGGTCTATTCAATCGGATCGAAATACATTTGCCAAAATCTATTGTGATTTTACTAACACGGACTTACGCGTAAAAATTGCGAATATCAAATGCCTCAGTTTAATTTTATTAGAGCCACACTTCCTTAACTTTCAATCAGCCATCAACGAACAATTTAAAAATATGAAACAACCAAATATTCAGTTTGCAACCAAAGGTCTCCACTTCATAATGTATGATGACAAAATGTGGTATGATCAGCAATTGACTAACTTTATTAATCCTAAAGGCACGTTGTGAAATTTAATGAACTATATGCTTCCTATTGGCAGAAAGTTTTTCGATTGTGCATGGGCTATGTAAACAATACTGATTGGGCAAAAGATATTGCGCAAGATACTTTCGTGGTGATCTGGAGAGAGTTGCCAAAATTCAGAAATGAAGCTTCAATAGGAACATGGATTTACAGAATTGCAACGAACCAATGCCTCCGCCAAGTAGAGAAAGAAAAGAGACTACCTAAGGTAGCGGTGAATACGAATATAGCTGAGCCTGAACTACCCGATCTTGAAAAAAGAACTTCGCTACTGTATCAATACATAGTTGAACTACCTGAAATTGAACGAATCATTATTTCACTTGAACTGGAAGATGTAAAACAGGCGGAGATCGCAAGCATTGTTGGTATTTCTGAAGCAAACGTTCGGGTGAAAATTCATCGAATAAAAGAAAAATTAACAAACAAATTCGAAAAGTATGAACACTAGAATCGACATTAGAGAATTGTGGAGCAACAAAAGTGTATCGGCACCAGCTGAAGAAGAAATTCGTGCGAAGGCCGAAAAACTAACGAAAAGTATTCGCAATAAAACTCTACTGGGGTTAGGCGCATTATTGATTACTATCATTTTCATTTTATATGTTTGGTTTAGCACCGATTTTCAAATGCTTTCTACACGAATCGGAATAACGGTTATAATCTTCGGCATTGGATTAGGGGTTGTTCATTTTATAAAAACGGTGTTTTTACTCATAGAAAATACCGCGGTTGATAATAGTACCTATATAAAGTACATGATGAAGTTAAAGAAGCAGCAGGATTTTATGCAGACTAAATTAATGAATAGTTATTTTGCTTCGCTTTCGGTAGGACTGCTTTTGTATATGTATGAACCCACTGTGCGCATGACACTGGTGGCAAAACTTATTACGTACACCGTAACTTTTGCGTGGATTGGATTTAATTGGTTCTATCTGCGTCCAAAAATTGTTAAGAAGCAACGTGCCAAAATGAATGCTGCAATTGAATCTCTGCAAGGTATCTCCACTGATTTAATAAAACCTTAATAGTAATTTATTGTCTCAACCGCGAAGTTCGAGACGTAAGTCCGCTGGGAATACACATCTTTTTGTGTGGCGAGAGTTCTGTGCATGCACCATAGCGGGGCTTGATGTTGTGTTTTAGTTTTTTAATTTCGTTTGCCCACGCGGGGCAGTCTCGCGGCAGGTTGGCCTTAACATTCCGAATCGCTTCATTGATAGTTGCTCCTAAACCAGCTTCGACTATTCACTCACATTGTTAGCAACAAGCAAAGAAATTCAATATAATTGGGTAACAATAGAAATTGGAAGTAAAAATATACATACCGCATCCAGCTTTGCAGGCTCATGTCTTGAACATATCAACCGTGAACGCCATATTGCCAGAAGGAATTAAAGAAGTGATAACTCCTTATCCCCCTACTCCTTTTCAATCGTTGATTTTCTATTGCAATAATTCGGTTTCGATGAACAGGGTTGGAGAAATGGATTTTAATAAGCAACCGCTGGCGGTATTAGTAGGTCCACAGCTT
>JBBSBG010000218.1:0-5490 GCA_038251495.1 Cytophagales bacterium | reverse complement strand
ATTTAAAAAGCTAATTTTGTAGCCGTCTATGAGCACTGCTACTCACACCTGCAAAAGTTGCCAAAACGTTTTTAGTGGAAACTTTTGCAATCAATGTGGTGAGAAGATTCTAACTGCGAAAGAGCGATCGTTTAAAACGATCGCTAATAACATTCTGCAAACCATCACCTTTGCTGATAGTCGCCTGATTCGCACACTATGGCAGGTCATTATAAATCCTGGCACTTTATCGCACGACTTTGTAAATGGAAAGCGAGTAAACCACATTAGTCCTACTGCGCTATTCTTTGTTCTCAACCTCTTCTATTTCTTTTTTCCCTTCATTCAATTATTCAATGCTTCAATGAATACGCAACTACTTTCACCTTTCAGTATATTTTATAAATCAATCATTGCTCATAAGATAGTCAACCTAAACCTTACACTAGAGTCCTTCGCACTGATGTACAACCTCAAAACCACCAGCCTGGCTAAGTTGATGGTAATGGTCTTTGTAGTGGTTAGTTCGCTTCCACTAAACCTGTTGTACTGGAAAAAGAATAGATACTTTGCAGATCATATAACGTATGCGGTAGAACTTGCGAGTTTTAACTTGTTTGTTAATGCCATTGCATTGACAATCATCATGAAGTTGTTTGGTTTAGGCATGTATCTAAGCGAAGCTGTACTCACAACAATATTCATTTCAACAAACCTTTATTTTGTTCTTCGTTCAAGTAAGACATTCTATCATGAGCTTGGTTGGCGTTTGATTGTAAAGTCAATCATTTTGATTCTCTTCTTGAAGGTAGCTTTGGAAGGTTATCGGTCGATCTTATTCTTTGTTACTGTGGCAATGCTTTAGCTATTGCATGGTTCTTGAAAGATTGCTGATCAATTCATCAACTTGTGAACGATCATCCAAGCTAACCCAGCTTTTGTAATGTAACAAACTTCGAATTGCGGCTTCAATCTCCTGAAGCATAGCAAGCGAAAGCCCTAAGTTGAAATAACTGTTAGGAAAGGAAGGCTCAATCTCAATTGAGATTTGGTAGTGAATTTTAGCTAACGGAAAATTTCCAATCTCTGCATAGATGTTGGCCAAATTATAATGGCCTTCAAAGTGGCGCGGATCTTCTTTCAAGCACTTTGTAAAGCAGTCAATCGCTTTACTGTGGTTTTTTAACTCAGATTCCAGAATACCAAGATTACAATAGGCATCCGCTGCCGAATCTCCCGCCTCAATCGCTTTGAGATACTGAGTAGACGCCCGATGATCTCCACGTTCATCAAGCAGTAACGCTTCTTCAAACGTTGAAAGCTTATTCAGGAGTACGGTTTTACCACCCTCAAACAAATTCATTTGGCCGTGCTTATTGGCCTCACGTTTCTTTTTGCGAACTGGCTTGAATCCGAACTTCTCGGGGTTAGGAGTAGGAAATTGAATGACCTTGCCCATTCACGCAAAGGTAAGAATCCAATCTGCTAAAAAGAAGCCACAGATTCACAGATTTAGCATTGCCTGTGAATCTCTGTGGCAGTATTTTAATATGCGGGATATGCATTTGACTAACTCGCCTTCCTGCTAACGACTTTCTTGGCGGTTTCCTTCTCAGCCTTAGCTGCTTTGCCTTTGGCTTTTTCCATGGGCTTCTTTTTAGCCGCATCAATGCTGGCCTTCAACGCAGTCATAATATCAACTACTTCAGGCACTTCCTCAGTCATCATCACCACTTCTTTGCCTTCAATCTTAGCATCTATAATTGCTTTGAGTGCATCGTAGTATCGATCCTTCATTTCAATTTTAGCAAATGTAGTTGTCATTGAATCAACGAGTGTTTTTGCTAGCTTAAGCTGATCCTTGTCAGCTTTTACTTCAAGTAGCTGAGGCACTTCACCCATGTTACGGACTTCACTGGGATAGCGAAGCCGATACATTAAAATTCCACCCTCGTGTGGAGAGATTAATACCGGAGTCTCACGATCGCGAAGCACCACTTTTCCAACGCCAACCTTGCCGCTTTCCTTTAGCACTGCGCAAAGAAGTCCGTAAGTCTTGGCAGCTATATCTCCGTCAGGGCCTATAAAATAAGGTGTTTCAAATAAAGTAGGATGAACTTCAGGAGCCTTCACAAAGCCTTCTATCTCAATCACTTTTTCACTCTTAAGTTTTACCTTGTTTAAATCATCTTGCTCAATGATAACATATTGACCAGGCTCATACTGGTAGCCTTTCACTATATCCTCAGCTTTCAAGGGTTGCCCAGTTACTTTATCTTTCTTCTCATAGCTAACCGGGTTGTTTCCTTCACGCGTTAGTAAATTGAAACTGATGGTTTGCCCGGTGTCAATCGCGTTGTAAATCCTTATGGGAATAGTAACTAGCGAAAACTGAATGTGACCTTTCCAGATTGCCCGCATAAAAAGTGAGTTAGTTTAAAAAATGAACTACAAGCCACTAAGTTATTGACTCTGAGTTATTTTTCAAATAATTAATGAGCTGAATTTTCATATAAATTTGGATCTTTAAAAATCCTGTCGAATAGCGGCTTGAAATAAGGATCGCAAAATTTAGGTGTGCTGGTAGCGTAATCGAGAATTTCTAAATCTTCAAAAACATCCTGGTTTCTTTTTATGTTTCCCGGGCTACCCAAATCAAACTGATTAAGTACCCGCTGTGAGGTAAGCTGAGTCTCCCCTGCACTTACTGCTTTCAAATAGTTTACCTGATATTTAGTGAGGCTGCGTGTTTGATTTTGAAATAACGAAAGGTGATCGTTCAGCAATTCGTTAAACGAGCTGTCCAGAATTTCATTTGTCACTTTTATATCAGAATTATTCCAGCAAATACGAGCCAGATATTGCACAAAATAGGAATGTGAATCAACCAATTCTGCCAGCCTGTTTGCTGTTTCCACAGAGATAGTCTTACTTGTTTGTTCAAATTCTTTAACAAGAAAGGCTGTCCACTCATACGCCTCGATCTTATTTAAAAACAGAATCTCGCCAAAACGGTAGAATGGCTGCGATGAATGAGCAAATAAGGTTGACATTACATGACGTTTGCTCCCATAAAGGCAATACGAAACCTGATTGTGGTTTTGCCAGTATGATCTTAATTTTTCAAGCACCATTTTCCCATCTTGCCATTCAGCTATCTTCTGAAATTCATCAATGCAAAAGACAAGGCGCGCCTTTCTGTCAATAGCGATGCGTTGTGGTAGCTCGAGTATATCCTCTACATCATATTTTTTATTCGGTAGGTCAAGTGAAATCTGAATCTCATCATTCTCGCTCACCCCATATTTCACATAAGGCACCAATGACTTTAATAACTTCGTTACTGTATCAACAACCTGTTGAAGTTTTGAATTAGTCTGTTGCAGGGTGGCCTTTAGAAAGGCTGCATAAAACTCACGCGAAGAGCTGATACCAAAGCAATCAATCTGAATACAAATCAATTTGCCTTTAAAGGTATCTACAGATCTATTTACGAGTGAACTTTTCCCCCACCTGCGGGGTGAGATGATTACTATACTTTGGCCATCACGAAAAGCACTTTGTAATCGTTTTATTTCTTGCTTACGATTACAGAAGTTCTCCCCTGTAGAGAGTTCACCGTACTTGAATGGATTTTTCATTACCTAAATGTAGATAATACAAATATAGGTAATTTAAAGTATCTAGGATTAGCCAAAAAAACTGAATAAATATTGATTCAGGGCCTAAAATCGACATAGGATGTTGTGTCAACCTCGGCTCTTAATTCGTGCAGGAGACTGTAAAGTCCGTAGTAAGTGCGGTTAATATATAGAGCATCCTTTACTCCCCGAGCCTTTTTAGATTCCCGGAACGCTTTCATGCTGCCAATTTCTCCACCAAACTGGTATAAGGAAGTAAAGTACGATTTCTCAGCAAAATCAAATTTCGGGGTGCGAAACGGGCGACCAAGAAGTTCAACCAATCGAGTAAATACCTCCTTGAAAAAAGTTCTATCCTTGGCCAAATCATCAGGGTAGATGAATCGCAAATCGTGGAAGACTTTATCCAACCGTGCCTTATCGTTGAGAATATCTTTATCCAACAGTTGAAAATATGCCTTATAAAAATCTGCAGGGATTACCTTCACACAACCAAAATCAATTACCCCTAATTTCCTATCTGCCGTGATAATGAAATTGCCCGGGTGCGGATCGGCATGTAAGGACCGTAGCGTATGAATCTGAAAGTGATAGAAATCCCAAAGTGCTTGCCCTAACTTATTCCGCTCGGACTGTGATAACGAGTCTGCTTTAAAAATCTCACCTAAGGGTTTCCCTTCAATCCAATCCATAGTAAGAATCCGATTGCCAGAAAGGGCCGGATAGTAATCAGGAAAGATAAGATTAGGGATGTGACTACACTGTTTTGAAAGTTCAATAGAACGCTTTAACTCAAGATCATAATCAGACTCTTCTAACAGCCGGGTTTCTACCTCGCCTATAAATTCCTCGTACTCGGCTTGGTTAAGTTTGAACATCCGAAGGGCAATTGGCTTCACCATAGCGAGATCGCTCTTCACGCTATCAGCAACACCCGGGTATTGAATTTTAACGGCTAGTTTTTTTCCCTTTAAGGTAGCCTGATGCACTTGCCCTATTGAGGCGGCATTACTGGCCGCTGACGAAAAGGTATCGAATATCTCAAGTGGTTTTTTATTAAGCGATCGCTCAAATGTGCGCACCACTAAGGGAAATGAAAGTGGCGGAGCGCTGTATTGCGCCATAGCAAACTGCTGCTGATAGGCCGATGGTAAGAGGTTTTTATCCATGCTTAACATCTGCGCTACTTTTAGCGCACTGCCCTTTAATTCACTTAGGGAATTATAAATATCCGTGGCATTGTCCTGATGAAGCTCATCGCGAGAGAGATCAGGATTGACCAACTTTTTGCTATAATGTTTTAAATAATTTCCTCCAATTTTAGCGCCCGTAGAAATAAACTTCGAAGCCCGCTGCACTTTGCCAACTGGGATGCTCTTTTGCTCTTTTAATTTTGTCATTCAAAGTCTGAAGATCAGTTTTTAGAATTTTGATAGAGAAATTTTCCGAAGTCTATGGCATTGTCCAATACCCCTTTGCCAATTAATTCGAATGCCAGGTTTACAGATTTTTCAATCGCTGCATCTGTCTTTTCAAAGTTGGCACTTTCATCATGCACCCAAAACTGAAGGATGAACAACAAGTGCAGCCAAAAGAGCTTATCATACTGTTGATCAAGTAAAGGTCGATTGGCTATTTCTCCGGTACTCTTGGCCTCGCTTAGTACAGTATTCAACCACTCTTTAAATGAATTCTTAAAGCCTTTTAAGAATGCGGGAACAACGGAAGGGTTCTTCCAGGATTTTAATTGACTTAACACGAAACTACGATCGTCCTTCAATACCTCGGCCAGCATAAAATAGAAGGTGAGAATTTTCTCGCGGGCGGAAAATGACTGATAGCTTTCGTCTGCTTCCATGCGCAAGCGGGT
>JBBSBG010000217.1:0-5544 GCA_038251495.1 Cytophagales bacterium | reverse complement strand
GCGAATGGTTAGTTTCTTGTCGTTGTTTGCATCCGCCTTGCCATCAAGGCCTTCAATAAGTGAATACGTGAAAATACCATGCCCTAGTTTTTCAAATTCAGAAGCAAACTGATTTGAGCCAGTAGATGTAATCCAAAAGGTACCTGTACTTCTGGCCAACTGAGCAATTGCTTTTTCTTCTGCAACACCCCGCTCGCCAATCGTTTCGAGTGCCCCCGCTGACTGACACGCATCCAAAATAAAAACTTGCTTTTGGGCATTAATTGATTGGGCATACTCTTTTAATGAAGATGCTGCAATCGCTTTGTCTTTCAGCATATCATCCCGACCATAGAGTTGCGTTACATCCGTTGGCACAATGTAAAATTCTTTTTCATCAGCTCCTTCGCCAGACATCACGCCATGGCCGGCATAATAAAACACCACCATATCCTGCTCCAAGGATTTCTTTCGCACATCCTCTAAAGCATTCGTTATACTCGCCTTTACTGCCTTATCGTTACGTATGTTATAAGGAATTATAGACTTGAAGATAGTTGAAGACGATTGCTTCATGCTTTTCTCAACCGCATCGGCATCTGCTTGTGCATAGTTTAAATTATACTTAGGATTTTTATATTTATTAATCCCGATTGTAATTAAGTATAGCGTTGGCTTTTCTTCAGTTGAACCTTTATAGGCAATTGTAAATTTTGCTTTTTCGGAATCAACACCACTTTTGCTTCCAGCACTCACGAAGAAAAAATTCTCTTCACCAAACGAAGAAGTAAGACTCACATCAAAAATATATTTAGATCCGGCTGCTGGGAATGTTTTGATGAGTTTTGAATTTTGATACAACCGCACCTCAGTAACTTCTTGCGGATTATCTACAACCTCAACATCAATAGTTGATTTCTTTTGTGTTGACACCAATGCCGTGCTTTGAGAAAATGTTTTTCCATTTACGCTCTTAATTGCAACAACCGGCACCTTAGTTACCACTTTATCGATATCAAAACTTACTAGTGTTCCAGACTCCTCATTAATTATTTGAGTTAACAGACGAGGTGCAAAACCTCTTTCTAATGTACTCTCAAGGGAGGTTTTTAGTCCGCTCATGCGGGTTGTCCAATAAACTTTTGCAAGTGCAGCAGGCGTTCCATCTACACGACCGTCTTTCGATACAATAGCAAAGTCATCGTTACTATCGCAAAAGAAGTAACCAATAATAGAATTAGTTTTACTATCATAAATCTGATTGATGTTATTGCCCAATGAATTGAGCAAAAACTTACCACTGTTGCCCAACTGAAATGGCATTGCATTGCCAATACCAAGTTTTATATAACCAGGCAGCTTAAATCCATCAGACTTTGTTGTGAATATGAAATCTCCGGATGTTAAATCATACACATTAAAAGAAGATGAGGCGGTGATGCCTAAAAATTTATCTTTAGAAATTATTCCTCCATAAGGCATAATCGCATTTAAAACCAAGCCTTTCGTATCAATTTCTTTAATGAGCTCAAGGGTGTTTCCGTCAAAAACTTTTACTTCTGTTTTAGTCCCTAACTTATTTATACCGGCTGATATCAAACGTTTTCCAGTTTCATCAAAGAGCGCCATGGAATAAATACCCTTCTTTGATTGAACGTTTGCCTTCCCTGTATTTATATCGTACAGCTCTATGCTATTACTTTCTCCTATCAGAGCCATAACTCCAACGGCTATTGATTTCCCGTTAGGATGAAGTGCCAACGCACTCACATGATGTTTCTTGTACTGAAAGGTATTGACTTCTTTCAAAGAATTGAGATTCCAAACCGTGACCCAACCCTCACGCTGACCGACCGCCAGCAAATTCGCTGAATGCAAATAAGACGATTTTGTGATTTCCATCTTAGTGGTAAACTGAGTCAGCATTTTCTCTGTTTTCCATTCCAAAACAAAGACCTGGCTCGCCTCAATTAAAATCAGCTTGCCATCATTAGTTAATTGAAGGTCGAACAACTCACTCAATGGGCCATTAATACTTTTTACAAACCGCCCCGCTTGTACATCAAAGATTTTTATCGTTTTGTCTTTAAATACAAACGCAACATGAGCTCCATTGGCAGAAGCTGCCATGCCAATTTGTTCAGAAGCAAGATCTGTTTTAGTATAGCCCAAGCGAACTAAATCAACTTCTTGCGAAAAGGCTGTAAAACTTATTAGTATAAAAGAGAGAAAAAGAATTTTAAGTTTTACCTCACCCCCTGCCTGTCCGAACGGTGCGGCAGGCAGGCCCAGCCTCCTCTCCAAAGGAGAGGGAGTGACTGGCTTTAAATAATTTGCGGATTGTTTAATGCTCATATACCTTTTGAAAAGAATAAAACGAGTTGACAATAACAATACCACAATTGACAATTTTAAGTTCAGAAAATGATTGCAATCCTTATGAATATCCCATTGTCAATTGTTCGTTGTCAATTAAAAACTAAGCAACTTCCTTCCCCGTTGCCCATTGCAACATCTCAAACCAATCTTGCCGATCAATTTTAATAACTAACGCTTTTGCAGATTCAATAATTCGCTCAGGTTTAGTAGTACCAACAACAGGAAAAATTATTGACGGGTGCCGTAAAAGCCAGGCAAGTGACAACTGACTATAGGAAGCATCATATTTTGTTGCCTTGCTAAACATTTGCCGCTCACCTCCAATTAACTTGCCGCCCGCCAAAGGTGACCACGCCATTGCTGAGGTAGTGCGCTCCATCAAAAGATCGAGATCTCCATTGAAAAGTGGATCAACACATGTCAATGAAATTTCAATTTGATTTGTTACCAATGGGAAGGGCAGAAATTTCTGCAACATCATAAACTGGCTAGGCGTAAAATTTGAAACGCCAAAATGCAACACTTTCCCTTCCTGTTTCAATTCAGAAAATACTTCCGCAACTTCCATTGGATCGAGTAATGGATCAGGACGATGAATCAATAGCAAATCCAAATGATCAGTTGCCAGCATCTTCAACGAATTTTCAGCAGACCACTTGATGTGCTCCTTGGAAGTATCGTAATGCTTTACCCAGGTCTTAGGTCGTTTCGTGGAATTAAATTTGATTCCACACTTTGAAACAAGTTCCATCTTATTTCTAAGGCTTGAATCTTTACGAAGAATGTTTCCAAAGATTTCCTCATTACCATGATCGCCATAAATGTCGGCATGATCGAAGGTAGTAATGCCTTCATTAAGGGAAGTTTGAATCAACTTACCAACTGTATCCTGCGAAACGGTGTGCCAGCGCCACGCTCCTGCAATAATGCGCGAAAACTCGGGTCCTTCCGGATGAATTTTTCTTCGTTCCATCAAGCTGAGTTATGTTGATAACTTTTTTGTTCTTTACTGGAAGTCATGCGCTTGCCTTCAGAGTTTTGGGTTCAGGGCAAGTTCTGCATTTCTGCGAAAAAGAAAAAATTATAATTATTGCACCAGTTCCCTTTTTGGCAATTCATTGACTCACCCTCAAGTTTAGTCAAACATTTAAACAGCAAATTCCATCGATTGAACCAACTCCTTGCTATATTCACTTTCTCAAAAATTTTGATATCATGATTTCTACCCGATCTCTAAGAAAACTCAGTTACTCCCTTGCCTCGAGTTTGCTTCTAATCATTGCTGCGTGCACTAGCAAACCATTGGAAGAGCATTCGCCACAAGCTTCCTTGGCAGACTTAAAAGTGCACGAAGGCTTGGAGGTTACACTCTTTGCTTCCGAACCCATGTTTAGCAACCCAACTAATCTGGCCATAGATGAACGCGGACGCGTTTGGCTTTGCGAAGCTTATAATTATCGCAATCAACTCAATCCAAAAAATCCTGTAAAGGAAGCTGGCGACAGAATCATGATCTTAGAAGATACCAATGGCGATGGTAAAGCCGATAAGAGCAAAGTGTTCTATCAGGGTACAGATGTAAACTCAGCATTAGGAATAACACTTTTAGGAAATAAAGTTATTGTTTCATGTAGCCCGAATGTTTTTGTTTTTACTGATGAAGATGGAGACGATGTGCCCGATAAGAAAGAAGTTTTTTTCAAAGGTGTGCAAGGTGTGCAGCACGATCATGGCATGCACAGTTTTGTTTTTGGTCCCGATGGAAAATTGTATTTCAATTTTGGTAACGAAGGCAAGTCATTGTTGACACCTGCTGGTGATACCGTTGTTGATGTGCGTGGAAGAAAAGTAATTACCAATGGCAAGCCCTTTCGGGAGGGATTGGTAATGCGAACTGACTTAGATGGAAAAAATGTAGAAGTACTTGCTCACAATTTCAGAAATAACTATGAAGTAACGATTGATCCATTCGGCACGCTTTGGCAATCGGACAATGATGATGATGGCAACAAAGGCACGCGCATAAACTATGTGATGGAAGGTGGCAACTATGGATACAAAGATGAAATGACGGGCGCTAGTTGGAATGCACGTAGAACAAACATGGAAAAAGAAATTCCACTTCGACATTGGCATTTAAATGACCCAGGCAGTATACCTAACCTGTTACAAACCGGTGGTGGATCGCCATCGGGCATTACCATTTATGAAGGCACGCTTTTACCAGAAGTATTTCACGGACAAATGATTCATGCTGAACCAGGGAATAATGTCGTGCGCTCTTATCCCGTAGAAAAAAATGGTGCCGGATATAAAGCAACTATTGTAAATATTCTTGAAGGCCAGAAAGATCAATGGTTTCGCCCGATTGATGTGGCCGTTGCTCCTGATGGGTCTTTGTTTGTTGCTGATTGGTACGATCCGGGCGTGGGTGGCCATGCAGTTGGCGATTTAGATAGAGGAAGAATTTATCGTGTCGCTCCTGCCAAATCAAAATATGAAATTAAAAAAACGCCCATCACTTCCGTGGATGATGCAATCGCAGCCTTATTAAATCCAAACCCAGCAACTCGGTATTTAGGTTGGATGGCGCTTGCAAATTTTGGAACGCAAGCGGAACCTGCGCTAACAAAACTTTGGAAGTCGGAGAATCAATTTCAACGCGCGCAAGCCTTGTGGTTGTTGGCTGAGCTGCCAAATGGAGAAACCTATTTGAATGAAGGATTAAATGATACAAATGCAGACATTGTGATTGCCTCACTTCGGGTAGAGAGATCCTTGGGTAAGGACATACTTCCTGTTGTTGAAAAATTAGTAAACCATCCTTCGGCACAAGTTAGGCGCGAAGCAGTAATTGCCTTGCGTGGAAATGGTTCTGCGAAAGCGTCTGAATTATGGGCTAAGCTTGCTCAGCAACATGATGGCACTGACCGTTGGTATTTAGAAACCTTGGGCATTGGCGCCATCGGAAATGAAAATTTATTTTTTACTACCTGGAAAAAAGAAGTTGGTGCAAATTGGAACACCCCTGGCGGCCGCGACATTGTTTGGCGCATGCGCAGTAAAGAAGCCATGCCCATGCTTGCTGAGTTAATCAAAGCTGCAGATGAAAAAGAAATGCTTCGGTATTATAGGGCGTTCGATTTTCAAACAGATGCTTCAAAACAAACTGTGTTATCAAAATTG
>JBBSBG010000216.1:0-5561 GCA_038251495.1 Cytophagales bacterium | reverse complement strand
GAAATACCAGTAAGAGTTGAATTAGAAATTTCGAACGTACCAATCTGAGTCCACAATATCATTAGGCCGATTAGAAAACCTAAATCGCCTACTTTATTTATGATGAAAGCTTTTGTAGCGGCTTTGGCGGCTGCAGGTTTTTCTTGCCAATGTCCAATCAATCGGTATGAACTAAAACCGACTAACTCCCAAAAGCAAAAAGTTACTAGCAAGTTGCTGCTAATAACAAGGCCAAGCATGGCAAACGTAAAGAACCCCAGCATGGCAAAGTAGCGAATCTGATTTTGATCTTCGGCCATATAGCCGATGGAAAAAAGATGAACCAGCAACGAGACAAGTGAGACAACAAAAAGCATACTGCTTGCGGTACCATCAATTAATAAACTTGCGTGAATGATTTTATCGTTAATTGAAAACCACGGCCATGAAGTGTAGAAAGCATCTTGACTTTCAGGAGACAAAACAAAAAGCAAAGACACTGCACAGAGGAATGAAAATAGTACGAGTACACTACTGATGATAGGAGCAAGCCATCCAAATTTTTGATTGATAAAAAAGCAGGCAATAAAAGATGCTAAAGGAATGCCTACTGCACCCAATGTTAACCAAAGAGAAACTGATGAGTTCGTGTCTGTCAATTTTTTTCTTTTAGGTCACTGATTTGATCTGGCACGGCCGTGTGATAGTAATGATATGTTTTCAAAATGATGGCAATGCCAACGGCAGCTTCGCAAACCGCGACAATAATTATAAACAAGGCAAGGAGTTGGCCGTCCAATCCTTTTTTTTGAAAGTTAAAAAGCACAAGGTTGAGATTGGCAGCGTTTAGCATCAACTCGATTCCAATTAAAATAACAATTGCATTTTTTTTAGTAACAGCAATTAATAATCCTGAACAAAAAAGAAATGCACTGAGGTAAAAAAGAAAATCTGTTTTAACCATTTGCATTTTTTTTGAATGACGAAGCTGTGATGGCTGCTCCAATAAGACACACTAGCAATAGAATACCGCTTACCTCAAAAGGGGCAACATAGGTGCTCATTAACTCAATGCCCACCTGCCTAATAGGATTGATTGTTTTCAGATCACTCGTTTGTGCAGGTATGATAGAGTTTTGAAATGCTACTATTAAAAATATGAGGAGGGACCCCGTGAGTAAAATACCAGGCATCCAATTATGAGATTTACTTTCAAGGGCTTTTCCTGAAATCCGATTGGTAAGCATAATTCCAAAAATCATAAGCACCAACACGCCACCTGCATAAATCAACAACTGAGTAATCGCCAGGAATTCGGCTGACAGTAAACCGTAGATTCCAGCTAATGAAATCAAACAACTGAGCAATGCTAAAGCTGCATAGAATACATTTCGATTGAATAGAATAACCAATACCGAAGCTATTGAAAATCCAACGAGCAGATATAAAACTATTTCCTGCATACTCATTCCGTTGGAGGTGTTGGTGCGATCTTAGGTTTAATTATAGGCTTGGGTGATGCGGAAGGTGCAGTCATATTTTCAGCGGAAGCTGTTGTTTTTGTTTTTTGATGTTCATCCCATTCTTTTTTCTTTTTCTCAATTTCATTTGGGTTCATGTTTGCGAATGGAAAGTTATGATCACGAATATCGAATGTAGAAAAGTCGTATTCTTTTGTCATGGTAAGGCATTCGGTAGGACACACGGTAGTGCATAATCCGCAGAAGCAACATTTACCCATATCAATATCAAACTTAGCTGCATAAATTCGTTTGGTTGTGCCATCCGAAGTTTTACCAAACTCTTCAGCCGAGCGAATAGGTTCAATGGTAATGCAATTTACCGGACAAATTTTTGCGCATTTATCGCATACAATGCAATCTTCAATTTCATTGTGCAGTTTATAGCGGCCATTGTCGGGTACTGGAATTGTTTCAAACGGATATTGAACCGTGGCTATGCCGCTTTGATTCTCAAAATAACCAGCTTGCTGTATCGATAGTTTGCTTCTTCCCCTCCTTGCTTTGCGGATATGAGCGAAGGTAAGGGTCAAACCTTTTGCAAGGGATTTGAAAGCGAATGTAAATTTTGACCAGTAGGAGTGTTTCTTTTCCATTCTATTTTAACAAAAATAGAAGGAAAATGCTTAACGGAACTTACAATGCTTTTTTTATGGTGAAATAAAAAGTGCTGCCTTTGCCTTCTGCACTTTCAAGCCAGATTTTACCACCATTTTTTTCAATAAACTCTTTACAGAGAATCAGACCTAGGCCGGTGCCTTTTTCATTCGCGGTGCCTCTAGTGCTATAACCAGTTGTTTTATCGAACAGTATTGCCTGCACTTCAGGGTTTATACCCACGCCATAATCTTTTACTGCAATTTCATAGAAACTTCCATCTTCTTTGGCAGAGATTTCTATGGAACCACCTTTATCTGAAAATTTAATAGCATTGAGAATAAGATTTCTAAAGACAAGGTTGATCATATTTAAATCGCCCCAACCTAAGAAAACTGGCTGAACTTGATTAACCAGATTCATTTCTTTAAGATGTAAGCTCTTGACTAAAGTGAAATTTTCGTTAATAACCTTTGCGAGCTCAATCTTTTCTGGCTGGATTTTTAATTTATCCATTTGTAACAGCGCCCAGTCCAAAAGATTGTTAATTAAGGTGCGCGTGTGATTGAATTGAATGCGCATTTCTTTCGTAAGCATAGAAAATTCTTCTTGCGTTATCTGTTTATTGCTCAACAAATCTAATATCCCCGAAAGGGCATTAATTGGTGAGCGCAAATCGTGCGATATGATTGAGAAGAATTTGTCTTTTACCTGATTGAGTTGTTCCAACTCAATGCTGCGCTTTTTAATTTCTTCCTGATGCCCAATGAGAAGGCCATTAATTCTTTTTCTCCGCTGGCCACTTCGGTAAACTGTAAAGAGAAGAATTGCGGTTAGCGCTACTACTACTGCCAGAATATTATTTAAAAACTCTTGCCTGCGTAGTTCGCTGTCTTGTTGACTTTTTACTCTGCTTAAAGCTGCTATTTCAAAATCTTTAGTTTCTGTTTGAAGGCGAAGTTGATCCTGAAATATCGTTTCCACCATTTTCTGGCTAAAGAGAGAGTCTTCTAAAAGTTTGAAATTTTTATGATACGCAAGGGCATTTTCATAGTCTCCTTTCATCTCAGCCAATTCTGAAAGAAGCTGATAACAATCAATCTCCATTCTATCAGCGTTAAACGATTTGGCAGTTTCCAGACTTCTATTAATAAGACCTTCCGCTTCATTAAATCTGTCCTGACTTATTAGTATTCTGCTAATTCCCAGATTCACCTCGGCTACTCCAAATTCGTTGCTGGATTGTTTATAAATAACTGCAGCCGTGTCATAATAAGCCTTTGCTTTTTCCATTTCTTTTTTGGCAAAGTATAGCTGAGCCAAATGCTTCAAAGCGCGCGGTTCAATCACAGTTAGTTTTCTTTCTCTAATGGTTTTTAGGGACTTTAATAAATACTCTTCTGATTTGTAGAAATCTTTTTTTCGCAAATAAGCATCACCCATCGCATCTTGATCGTACGCAATGCCATCGTCATCGCGAATAAGTAAACTTATTGCACTGCTAACTTTGAAATGTTCTAGCGCGAGATCGTATTGACCTAATTCGGTGAGAACGGTACCAATATTGTGAATGGCAATTGTCATTTTTAAGGAGTCGTCTTTCGCTTTAGCGACCTTATAGGATTGTGTAAAATAATAATAGGCTTCATCATACTTTCCTAAATCAATATGATCGTTACCCAGAAATCCTAAGACTTCAGCCATTAGAACGCTGTCCTTTAATAGGAATGCAAACTCTAGATTTTGGTTATCGTACTTGGTTGCCGTATTGTAATCTCCACTAATAGTTGCCAGAAACGCTGCTTGTGAAAGAGCTTGCGATTTTCCGGATATCCATTTTCCTTTTTCTGCCAGACTAAGTGCTTGCGCAGAAAAAGTTTCTGCTTTTGAGAAATCTTTATATTGGTATCCTTTTGAAATTTCAAGCAAGGTCAACAATCGCACCGAATCGGGTTGCGATTTTTTTAAGGAGTTTTCTAAACTATCAAGATTGACTTGTGCCTGCGAAAGGAAAATCCCGGACAGGAGAAGATAAAAGAAAACGAATGATTTTTTAATTGTAGGTATCACAAAAATAATTTCCAAAGTGAACAAATAATTAATAAGAGCAAAGAAGCGGGTGTTAATAGTTTCCAACTCAAAGAAGTAAGCTGGTCAATCCGCATGCGCGGAAATGTCCATCGTACCCAGATTTGCAAAACTACTGTAAATAATGTTTTAGAGATCAACCAGAATATTCCCCAAACCGAACCGGTAGTCCAATCCGCCAAGGCAAAAGATCCGATATTTGGTAGCGGAGTATTCCAACTTCCCCAAAACAAAATTACGCCTACAAAGCTCACGAGTAGCATCATGGCATATTCGGCAAGCATAATAACAGCCCACCGAAATCCTGAATACTCTGTTTGAAAACCAGCCACCAATTCCGATTCTGCTTCAGGTAAATCAAATGGAGCGCGGTTGCTTTCTGCCAAAGAGGCAATAAAGAAAATCACCCATGCAACCAACAAGGCAGGCATTCGAAATACATTCCATAACAGGAAACCACCAATACTAGTTACATCAACATTGAGTGATTTTATTCCAAAAAGAAAGTTGGTTTTTTCGCTTGTTAATATTCCCTGTTGAGTGGAAATTTCCTGAAGGTCGAGTGATTGAGCTAATACACACGCGCAAAGCACTGACAATCCTAATGGTACTTCATACGAAATAATTTGGGCTGCTGAACGGAACGTACCAAGCATACTATATTTATTGTTGGATGCCCATCCGGCAACCAAAATTCCGATTACATCCAACGAGATGATTGCCAGTAAAAAGAAAAGTGCCGATGAAAAAGGTGAAACCGTGTAAGTGGGTGATAATGGTAACACACTAAATCCAAGAAAAATAGGCGCGAAAATTAATAATGGAGCAAACTTGAACAGGGTTTTACTAGCTGCAGCGGGAACAATGTCTTCCTTTTGGAGAAGCTTAAGCAGGTCAGCAACCGTTTGAAGTATGCCATAATACCCAACCTCCATTGGCCCTAGTCTATCCTGCATAAAGGCAGATATTTTTCGTTCGGCATACACCGCTAATATGGTGTAAAGCACTAAGAAGGGTAATATGAAGTAAATGGTTGAGAACACAGCCGCTAAGTTAAAGGCTAAATTTCATGGTTTTAACTGAATTAAAATTTACAGATTTACGAAAAACCATACACAGACGGTTTTGTTAGGTTTAATTCCATAGGGGATGTCGTTCCAACGTCACTTTTTCATGGAAAAATAGCCGTGTAGAAGCTTCAAAGGCATCAGTATAGTCTGAAACAAAGAATTGGTAATCAGGCTCGCCAATAGGGTTTAGTAAGTTATTCTCGGCAAGGTAGGTTTCCAGGGCTTTGGCAACTACAATCGCTGAATCCAATACATCGACCTGACTACCTAAAAATGCTGCGATCTCTTTTTTAATTAACGGATAGTG
>JBBSBG010000215.1:0-5564 GCA_038251495.1 Cytophagales bacterium | reverse complement strand
TTTTTCAATAGTTTTTTTTACAATGTATAGTATTGTGCATTACAAAAAAATGAACTCAAAAAAACCACAACTTAATGGCCATACCCAACACGGCAACAATCATGACGCGCTTAATCCAAACTTCACCGGCCTTTACAGACCAGCGACTTGCATACCAGCCACCCGTTGCATGTCCAATTGCTAAAACGAAACCAACCAGCCAGTTTATTTTTCCATCTATTGCAAAAACAATTACAGCAACACCAGTATAGATGATCGCAGAAAATACCTTTACGTAATTACTCTTTACAAGTGAAAGATTATTAACAAGACTCAATACTCCAATCACCAAAAATCCGATTCCCGCCTGCACAAATCCACCGTAAACCCCCACGAATAAAAAGAAAGCTGCTCCAATCCACTGGCGCTTTGGTGAAAGTTTTTCGTCACCCTTGGTTTTGGCAGGGTTAAATAGAATCAGGCAAACAGAAAAAACCATAATGATGACAAAGATTTTTCTGAACAATTCATCCGACATTCTGGATGCAAGCATGGAGCCTATGATGCTACCACCAACGGTTGATAATCCTAAATAACCTGCATAAGGCCAAGGCAATTCCACGCCTTTACTTCTAAATCCACCGACAGCAAAAAAATTCTGAAATAGAATACCAACGCGGCTTGTAGCATTCGCAACTGTAATCGGTAAACCGATGAATGTAAGAATAGGAATGGATAGTAACGTGCCACCGCCACCAACAGTATTTAAAAACGCTGCCAGAAATCCTACCAGCAAAATGAGGGGATATTCGTACCAGATCACTTTACTTTTGCATTACGGATTATTTTAGCAAACATACCTGGGAAGAATCGCTTAATGTGTATTGCCAATACTTCTTTGGTTCCACCTATATAAACTTCTCTTTTTTTATTTTTGATGGCTCGAATAAGTTTTTTAGCAAAGTAAGTTGGAGTCATTCCTTTCTTGTGAGTCTCGTCTTTTTTGTTTTGTGGAGATCCATCACCCATTAATGCCATAATACTAAGGTTGGTATTAATCCAACCCGGGCAAACAAGCGTTACATAAATATTTTTGCTCTCCTTCCAGAGTTCGGCTCGCAGCGAATCAAAGAAACCATGGAGTGCATGTTTCGCAGCCGCATAACCAGAGCGGTATGGTGTTCCAATCTTACCCATTACACTGCTCACCGTTACAAAGTGACCTGAATTTCTTTTAATGAAATGCGGGAGTAGATGTTTTGTTAAACCAATTGACCCGAAGTAATCAACTTCCATAATTCTTCGATCTACTTCAAGATCAGTATCTTTTGTAAGACTGCGTTGACTAATACCACCATTGTTTATTAAAATATCGATGTGACCAAATAATTGAATGGCTGCCTGTGTGCTGAGTTGAAGTGTACTTCCTTCACTTAAATCCAAAGGAAGTATTCTTATAAAAGGTTGTGCAGCAGTCGCACAATTTCCCTTCACGCGTTCAAGTTCGTCTTTTCTTCTTGCAGATAGTATGAGTCTTGCTCCCCGCTTAGCAAGTTCGTAAGCCAATGCTTCGCCAATACCCGAGGAAGCGCCTGTTATCCAAATAACTTTGTTGTCAAGTTTGCTCATTCAACTTTAGCAGTTTGCTGTTGGTGATTTTGGGAATAAACCCAGATAGTATAAACGCCAATGGCTGTTCCGATAGGAAATGAAAATAGTTTAAAGCAGCCCAGCACAAGTAAGAGTGTAAGTGCCCAACTTTTATTATTGAGTAAGGCAATTCCTCCAACAATAGAAGGGATCGAGAAGAGAACAATAATAACTATAGCAATTACTCTGATGAAAGGGACAATCCAAACAAAAACCCATTGCGCCTCTGGCCCGGCTTCGTCCATAATAAAAGGGATAAACATTGAAATAAAAGCAGCTGCGATTACCATTCCCAGTATTTGAAATGATCCTGAGATGATATACAGTATGGCGAGTATGCGTTTGTGAACTTCCATAGCTAAGAGTAATTTATGAGTGTTATTTCTTGTTGTAGATTACAAAATCAAAATCGAATAAATGCTTTTCATCTTTTTGATGATGCTTGCGTGAGACTTCAGTCCATTCATTTCTTTTTACTTCAGGAAAAAAAGTATCGCCATCTATCTCAGCATTAATTTCCGTAAGGTATAATCTGTTAGCCTCAGCCAAACTGAGTTTGTAGATTTCGGCACCACCAATAATAAATACTTCATTTTCGTTTGCTGTTCGTGCAAGATCAATTCCCTTCTCTAATGAATTAACCACCATACACCCCGGAGCATGAAAGTCCTTTTTCCGGGTTACAACAATGTTTGTTCTGTTTGGTAATGGCTTGAACTTCTCGGGAATGGAATCGTAATTCTTCCTTCCCATAATCACATAATGGCCTTTGGTTGTTTGCATGAAATATTTCATGTCATTGGGCAGGTGCCAAGGCAAGTCATTATCCTTTCCGATAGTTCTGTTTTTAGCAAGGGCTGCAATGAGGGAGATAATCATATTAACAGGTTCACTCGCGAAATTACTATTTTTTGAGGCGCTTTTTTTGACAACTCTAAATACTATCTAAAGTTTATTTCCTCTGAAAAATTCTGAGACTAACATTCGCTTTTTGCCTTCAGGTTGAAATTCTTCGATCGCAACCCACCCGTCTGAGGATTTAATGTGCAGGTATGTTTTATTGTCTGTGTTGAATTGTCCACAGTCCGCTGGCGACTGTTGACTGTCGACTGTGGACAGTTTAACCTTGAATACTTTATAGACTTTCCCATTCAGTATTGTTGTTGCGGTTGGGTAAGGGCTGAGCCCACGCACAAAATCAATGATCTTCTTAGTGGATTGGTTCCAGTTTATCTCGCAGGTTTCTTTAAAAATTTTAGGAGCATGCTTGATCTCAATTTCTGTTGGCTGTGGCAATGAAGGATAACTATCAGTTTCGATTGCTTGTACAGTTTTTAAAACTAAGTGCGCGCCTCTATTCATCAGGCGTTCATACAAATCGCCAACAGTATCTTCATCATGAATGGGTTCCTTTTCCTGAAAAATAATACTACCGGTGTCAATCTCATGTTTAAGAAAAAAAGTTGTTACACCCGTTTCTTTCTCTCCATTGATGATGGCCCAGTTTATAGGCGCTGCCCCCCGATACTGTGGAAGGAGGGATGCATGTAAATTAAATGTTCCAATAGCCGGCATAGACCAAACCGCTTCTGGCAACATGCGGAAAGCAACTACAATTTGCAAGCTCGCTTCATAACTTTTTAACTCAGCAAGAAAATCTGGTGACTTAAGATTGGTGGGTTGAAGAACTGGAATGTTGTACTTGATCGCGCATTCTTTTACTGGCGAAAAGGTCAGCTTTTGTCCGCGACCTTGAGGTTTATCGGGCGCAGTAATTACGGCCACAACCTGAAATTTATTCTCAACCAGTATTTCGAGACTGGGTACAGCAAATTTGGGCGTACCCATAAATATGATTCTTAACGGCTTCATTTAATGGAGTTCAATTTTTTTATAAGTTCGCTAATACCTATGGCTGTAGTATTTTTTGCTAGTGGAAAACTATCTTCAATAGGACAGACTACAAAGGCTTTCTTAATTTTTAAATCGTTCAGCAGGTTGTAGAAACCACGGGTAACATTTGGTGCTTTTGATAGCTTACTTTCCACAGCAATTAGATGCCTTCCTTTTTTAAGAATGAAATCAATTTCAGCCTGATCTGCAGTTGCTGCATAATAAAATTCCCAGCCTTTCAAGGAATCAACAAGCTGACTTAATACAAAACCCTCCCACGAAAATCCTGCTACTGGATGTGCAAGCGAGTCATCTAAACTGTTAATATTCAGCAATGCGTGTAAAATCCCGGAGTCAGAGAGATAAATTTTAGGAGTCTTTTTTAGACGCTTATCAATGTTACTATAATACGGTTCTAATTTTCTTATCATAAACGTGCCGGTCATTACATCAATGTAATTTCTTATTGTGGTATGACTAACTCCTAGCGAGTGGCCTAATCCCGAGAGGTTAAGCATTTGCCCATGCAGATGCGCGCACATCATCCAAAACTTTCGCATATTCTCTGGAGCAATACCGATGCCCAAGTTCGATAAATCTTGTTCCAGAAATGTGCGAATAAAATTTTTGCGCCAAACCATGCTGATGTCCTTCGTTGGTGCCAAGTAGCTGCGTGGAAATCCACCTCGAATCCATACCTTTTGGAAGTCCGGTTTTTTATTTTGAATCAATTCGGTAAGCGAAAATGGCGATAGCTCAACGTATGAAATTCTTCCAGCAAGGGTTTCGGATGATTGTTTTAAAAGGTTTGGCGAAGCTGACCCCAACAACAGAAACTGACCCTTTTTTTTATTACGATCAATGACTCCCCGAAGTACGGCAAATATTTCAGGCATAAATTGAACCTCGTCTAAACAGATTAGTTTGTTTTTATGCTCAGCAAAGTAGAGGGAAGGATTCGTAAGCTTTACTCGGTCGTCAGGGTTTTCGAGATCCAGATAGACAGAACCTGTTTTTTTTTTGACAAGAAGATGTGCAAGTGTAGATTTACCGCATTGCCTTGGCCCCACAATTCCAGCAGCCGGGAAGTAGCGCAAATAACGGAGTATTTCTTGTTCTTTCGTACGGATAATCATAAGTCAAATGCAATAAACAACCCCGTAAATTGAAAACTTAACTTTCAATTTACGGGGTTAATATTTTTGATAAAAATCATGACCTAAGTGCTTTTCTAAGATATTTTTTACAAATCGGGCATTCTGTCCACACATGACCTCGGGCAGGGCAGTACTCTCGGCCATAATAAATTATTTGGAGGTGAGCTTTATTCCAGGCTGCTTCAGGAATCAGGCGTTTTAAATCATGTTCTGTCTGCTCTACATTTTTACCATTTGTTAAACCCCAGCGGTAAGCCAGTCTATGAATGTGTGTATCAACTGGAAATGCCGGAATACCGAACCACTGGGTCATTACTACGGAAGCGGTTTTATGTCCAACGGCTGGCAATTCTTCAAGGTCTGCAAAAGTGTTAGGCACCTGACCTTTGTGTTTTTCTATTATAATTTTCGATAGCCCATAAATCCCTTTCGACTTCATTGGGCTTAAACCACAAGGTTTTATAATTTCTCTAATTTCCTCTACCGAGTACTTCACCATATCGTATGGATTGTCTGCAAGTTTGAATAGGGCAGGGGTGGTTTTATTTACTCGCTGGTCTGTGCATTGTGCGGATAGCAGAACGGAGATAAGGAGCGTATAGGCATCTTTATGATGCAGCGGCACTTCGGGGTTTGGATAAAGCTTATCCAATATTTTTAAAATGTCTGTTACTTTTTCCTGCTTAGTCATGTAGTGTAATAAAAGTTCTTGATGTCCTTTCCTATATCAAGAATCTGAACTAAGGATATAACAGATATTTGCTACGCTTAGTTTTAAACTCAGTAAGTCCCGCCTGCCAACTTACCCGTATCTGATCTTCGGTCAGGCCATCTTTAATCTGTTGCTTCAATTCGGTTGTTCCAGCTAGTGTATCAAAATATTTT
>JBBSBG010000214.1:0-5569 GCA_038251495.1 Cytophagales bacterium | reverse complement strand
TATGGAATGGGATTTTGGAATGCCCTGGTATCGCCCAACGCGCATTTGTCATGTAACCAGTGGTGCGGAATTTGGGTGGAGAACGGGCAATGGAAAGTGGTCGCCATTATATCCTGATAACCTTCCTCCGGTAATTAACATTGGTCAGGGTTCGCCCACCAATTTTATGAATGGCTCCAGCGCAAAGTTTCCGGATAAATACAGGAAATCATTGTTTGCGTTTGATTGGAGTTTTGGAATTATCTATGCAATTCATCTTACTCCACAAGGAGCTTCGTATTCCGCAGTGGCTGAAGAATTTTTATCGGGTTCACCATTACCATTAACCGATGGTGTGATTGGTCCTGATGGTGCTATGTATTTTCTTACCGGTGGTAGAAGATTAGAATCTGATTTGTATCGCGTTACCGCTACAGAAAATGTATCAACATCTGCACTAGCAGCGACTCCTATTAACGAAGAAAATAAATTAAGAAGAACCTTAGAGCAATATCATGAACCTAAGAAGGGTGCTGTGGATGTAGCGTGGCCAAACCTAAAGCATGAAGACCGATTTGTGCGCTATGCTGCGCGCATTGCAGTAGAGCAGCAGCCTGTTGGCGAATGGCAGGAGCGGGCATTAAAAGAAACCGATCCACAAATCCTTACTCAAGCAGTGATTGCGTTGGCTCGTCATGGTAAACCAGCGTTGCGTGATAAAATGATTCAAGCACTTGTTAAAGTTGATTTTAGTAAACTCGCACTTTCACAGAAAATAGACCTTGCCCGAGCAATTGAAGTGGTGATTTTTAGAATGGGTAAACCTGAAGGTGCTACAAAAAATCAATTGGTAGCATACCTCGATCCTACTTTCCCATCATCTTCTAACGAGTTAGATCGCGTGCTAAGCAAAGTATTAGTTTATATGGGTGCACCGAGTTCAGTAGAGAAAACATTGACTTTATTAGAAACAGTAAAAGACGATCCGATGGATAAGACCGTAAGTGCTTCATCCGATTTGATCATGCGAAACCCACAGTATGGGTTGGACATTGCGCGGATGTTATCCAATGTTCCACCTGCACAACAAACTTATTTAGCCACAGTTCTTTCTGATGCTACTGAAGGTTGGACACCCGAACTTCATGAAAAATATTTCAAGTGGATTGCGAATGCCTTTGCCTACAAAGGCGGTGTGAGTTATATTGGGTTTATTGATAAAGCAAGAAAGAAAGCATTGGCCCATGTGCCAGCAGATAAGTTTGAAGACTACAATAAACTTTCAGGTGCTGATCTCTTAACTGAATCCGGTAATGATCTTGCGGATCGTCCAAAGCCGAAAGGACCGGGAAGAAGACGTACACTTGAGGAAGCATTAGCACTTGTTGATGCACCACTTACAAATCGCGATTTTCAAGATGGCAAGAATATGTTTGATGCAACGTTGTGTAGTTCGTGTCATAGCATGCGCGGTGAAGGTGGTGCCATTGGTCCTGATTTGACACAAGTGGGTACGCGTTTTTCTGCAAAGGATATTTTAGAGCATACCTTGGATACTAATAAAGAAATCTCCGATCAATATGCGGCTACAGTATTTACAATGAAAGACGGCAGTTCTATTGTTGGCAGATTAATAAACGAAGAAGCAGGAAAGTATTCCGTTTCTCAGAATCCGTTTATGCCACAATCGCTGCGCGAAATTTCTAAAGCCGATGTAGCTTCAACCAAACTTTCCAAAGTTTCATTGATGCTTCCTGGATTGTTGGGTGGATTGAATGATGAAGAGATTAAAGACCTTGTTGCCTATATGGTAGCGGGAGGAAATTCAGAAAGTGAAGTATACAAAGGGAAGGCACAATAGAAATAATGTTCTCAGAATAATCAACAGTTAACCGTTAAAGGCTCATGAAGATTAAAACAAGATTCACCTTTTTAATGATTGGTTTGCTGATCATTGGTTTGCCAACACTTGTTTCGGGTCAAAAGAAAAAAGGCTTTGTACCAATCTTTGACGGTAAAACGTTGACAGGTTGGGAGGGTGATGCTAATTATTGGCGCGTAGAAAATGGAAGTATAGTAGGAGAGATAACCGCAGATAAATTATTGAAAGCAAACACGTTTATCATTTGGCGTGGTGGTACGCCTAAAGATTTTGAGTTAAAGTTAGAATTCAAAATCAGCAAGGAAGGTAATAGTGGTATTAATTATAGAAGTGAGCAAATAACCGAAGTACCCTTTGCTTTAAAAGGATATCAGGCTGATATAGATGGAATGATGCATTACACCGGCCAGAATTATGAAGAGCGCGGACGAACAACACTTGCTTACCGCGGACAAACAACAAAAATTAATTCGGGCGATAAAGATTCTCCTGTAAAAGATAATGTAAAGAATAATGCGTGGACGAAAGTAGAAGTGGTGAAGTCGATGGACAGAGATTCGTTAAAGAACTTTATCAAAAATGAAGATTGGAATGAAGTTCATTTAATAATAAAGGGAAACAGACTTCAGCATTATGTAAATGGTGTGTTAATGGGTGATGTTACCGATAATGATAAAGTAAACAGAAAGATGGCGGGCTTGATTGGTGTGCAGGTGCATGTGGGGCCACCCATGAAAGTAGAGTATAGGAACATTATGATTAAACAGTAAGTCTCCGTGGTCTGTGGCTTCACAGACCACAATGTGTATGTAGGTTTTGGTCTGCGTCCATGGTCTGTGTCTTCACAGACCATCAAGATTAAGGCTCTTTAAATTTCGATTCATTCGCACACGAGTCGTTTAGGTTTCGGTATGTGAGGACACAGGCCGAGGGTTACAGGTTTTGGTATGTGAGGACACAGACCGAGGAAATGAGATATAAAATTTTAACCATATAGAAATATTGGCACCACTACCTTGGATCGATAAAATTTCTAATCATGCCCAGTTGGGTGGGATTGAGACTTCCGTTATTGATAATGGAGCGGGACGAGGTACGCGCATTGCCTGGATAAACACCGGAACCGGGCTGCGCTATAAAGTTGTACTTGACCGAGCAATGGATATTGCCGATGCATTTCATAATCAACATAGTATTGGCTGGTTGAGTCATTTGGGAATTACGCCCCCACAACCTTTTTCGAATCACGGACTTGATTGGCTTAGTACGTTTGGTGGCGGGTTACTGGTAACCTGCGGACTCAGTCATATTGGCGGACCAGAAGAAGATTCATTTGGTGAACGTGGCCTTCATGGATTGATCAGCAATTCACCCGCTGAGATTGAGTCAATCATTCAACCCGATCCCGCAGTTGGTAAGTTGGATTTTAGCATCACGGGTAAAATCAAGGAAACAAAAATATTTGGCCCAAGTCTGGAACTGAGACGAACCATCTCCGGAACGCTTGGTAAATCTTCTATCAAAATTCATGATGAAATAGTAAACCGGGCAAACACCGCTGCACCACACATGTTGTTATATCATTTCAATTTTGGGTGGCCCTTGGTAGATGAAGGAACAGAATTAATTTGGAAAGGAGAGTTGTACCCTCGGAAAAGTGATAGCAAGATTTTTAAAGCTGGCTATGATTATAAAAAATGTCCGGCACCGCTCGATCATCATAGTGGCAGTGGAGAAGATGTTGCTTTTATTGATGTAGTTGCCGATGATACAGGCATGTGCATCGGTGGTGTGTATAATCAGAAGATTGATTTGGGTGTAGCGATTCATTTCTCTAAAAAGCAATTGCCATGGCTTACCAACTGGCAGCATTGGGGTAAAGGTGAATATGTAGTCGGCCTTGAGCCGGGAACCAATCAAGTTATCGGGCAAGCTAAGGCGCGAGAGCAAAAAGAATTAATTCTTATTGAGCCTGGAGAAAGTCGCGTGTATGATATTGAACTTGAAGTGATTCATAATAACAACGATCGCAAGCTTGAACTCTTAAAGAATAATTGAAGGGTCACCACCCTCTCCCGATAGCTATCGGGAATAAACTATAACTGAGTTTTAAAAAGAGCGAATGAATTTTGTAAATGCATAAATCAATAAATATAGTCACCCCTCTCCGCTGGAGAGGGGCCGGGAGTGAGGTATAAAACATAAATAAACATTAACTAAAATGAATATTACTAAGAAGGCTGGTCTCGCAGCAAAAGCATTGGAGCAAGGCAAGGGTATTTTAAGATTAGCACCTACCTGGGTGCCCCGATCATTTTGTGTGCCGGGTCGAAGAATCAAACTGCATCCCGATGATTATTATGTACTCGGTGGAAATCGTGGTGGTATTGATGAGCGTTGGCTTTCCTCGACAACACCTGCTAAAAATGGTCCGCTTACCGGAGAACATGAAGGACTTAGTCCGGTAATATTTAAAGATGGATCAAATGAAGTTCTTCTATTATTAAAAGATGTTATTGACGAATTGAAAGGCGCCATCATTGGCGATCGCTTGTGGAACGAACATAAGACTTGGCCGATGTATTCAAAGTTCTTTGACAACATGGGTCCGTTGCCACATCACGTTCATCACAACGATGAGAAGGCTGCGCTCATTGGTCAGTTAGGAAAACCCGAAGCGTATTATTTTCCACCGCAACTAAATAATCATGGAGGCGATTTTCCGTATACGTTTTTTGGAATTTCACCCGGCACTACCAAAGCACAAATCCGTGAGTGCCTTGTCAACTTTACAAAGGGCGATAACAAAATCACAAATTACTCCTCCGCATTTAAACTTGAACCCGGCACCGGTTGGGATGTGCCTCCGGGAATGCTTCACGCACCCGGAAGCATGTGTACGTATGAACCACAAAAAGCATCGGATGTATTTGCTATGTATCAGTCACTTGTAAATGAGGCTATCATTCCGGAAGAGTTGTTATGGAATGGAACACCCAAAGATAAAATCGGAGATTACGATGAGTTGATTGACGTGCTCGATTGGGAATTGAATGTTGATCCGAATATTCTTCAAACTCGGTTCATGGCTCCGAAGCCTGTACGTTCAGTAAAAGAAATGGAAGCACAAGGCTACATAGAAAACTGGGTTTGTTATCTGTCGGATGCATTCAGTGCAAAAGAACTTACTGTGTTACCGGGAGCAACAGTTACAATAAAAGACAGCGCTGCGTATGGCATTATCATGATGCAAGGCCACGGTAAGATGGGTGTGTGGGATGTTGAAACTCCGGCACTAATTCGTTATGGACAACTTACGCACGATGAATTTTTTATTACAGAGAAAGCCGCGCAGGAAGGAGTGAAGATTACCAATGCATCATCAACCGATCCGATTGTGATGTTGAAACACTTTGGTCCAAACAATCCTGATATGAAATTATAAATGCAGAAAATAGCCACAGATTCACTGATTAAAATCCAATAACTAATGGAACAAAATTATTTGAATCAAACAGTTTTGTTATTTTCTAACCACCTTCGATCTAAGAAGTTCAGTCACTCCTCTCTTTTGTAGAGGGGTCGGGGGTGAAGTCTTAGAGAAAAGAGTTAACTAAACAACATTGAGTCGTAAATTGTAAATCTTAAATCATTTTATATGAATAATTATCCCAAAATTCACAATGCCACTTGGCCGGGTGTTGTAGG
>JBBSBG010000213.1:0-5589 GCA_038251495.1 Cytophagales bacterium | reverse complement strand
TATCGCTACCTCTTTCGCACGTCCCATCGCATTGAACCGGAGAATCAATTGCTGATTGATTGCTGAGCTATCGCATAGCTTGCCCGGTTCCACATCATAATAATAAAACTTCTGATTGCGCTTATACAATTCATTGCGATCGGGTCTGCCCAATAGTCCAATAATATCCTTTTCAGAAAGACCTTTCAACTCGTCTTTTTGTGAACTAAGATCTGATAGGAAATTGACCCTGATATTTTTGCAACCACCTTTATCTTCTTTCCATTGTTGTAAATCGATGGGCGATAAATC
Source organism: Cytophagales bacterium (assembly GCA_038251495.1). Lineage (GTDB taxonomy): Bacteria > Bacteroidota > Bacteroidia > Cytophagales > Cyclobacteriaceae > ELB16-189. The sequence continues at coordinate 5,298 of JBBSBG010000213.1, read as the reverse complement.
AGGCAAAGGTTTTCCACAGGAAAAAGCGACCAACACAACACTAAACAACAGAGACTTTTTCATTGCGTAAATTAGAGATTGAATAAAACCAAACCGATGAGACCAACCCGTAGGTAAGGGCCGCGAAATAAAATTGAACTGGTAGATTGAAAAAGTATATACAAGCACCACCTAGCGCTGTAAACAAGAGAATTCTAATCCACTCAGCTACTACTATCCATTTCCTGGCTTCAAATAAAACACCACAGTTTACAACCCAGATTGAAATAACTAAACTGGCAATAGCTTTTTCACTCAACGTAAATTGCGATTGTTTGAACAGAAAGAATGCAGTCACTCCTAAACACAACACATATTGAAACAGTACATAGTAATTCAACTGCATCGGGTAGGAGGGATTGTATTTTTTATAGGTTTGATTGTCAACCTGAGGAACTTGTCGATAGCCACCCATTGAAGCAGGGAGCCAACCTGGTTTCTTAAATAAATATTTAATCTTATCAGTAAAAGTGGGAATCTGTTTCATCTCCTCAGCCATTACCGCATAATGACTGAAGTTTGCCCACACTGCATTCAAACTGTTGATAGGTTTAGTGATGCCATAGGTAGGTCGTTCTTCTTCAGCCTGAAAGGTTCCAAACATCTTATCCCAAATAATTAATGAGCCTGCATGATTCTTATCGATGTACTTAGGGTTACGCCCATGATGCACCCGATGATGCGATGGGGTATTGAAAACATATTCAAACCAACCCATTTTGTTAATCGTTTCCGTATGAATCCAGAATTGGTAAAGCGTATTGAGTGCCGAGACCAGAATAAAGTCAACGGTATTAAAACCCAACAAGGCAATTGGTAAGCTAAATGCAAACGTCCATACAACCTGAAAGCTGCTTTGCCGCAAGGCTACCGATAAATTATACTCTTCACTTTGGTGGTGCACCACATGCCCACCCCAAAACAAATTAATTTCATGGCTCATGCGATGTGCCCAGTAGTAGGCAAAGTCGGTAAGCAGGAAGAGGGCAATCCAATAGACTACATTTCTTTCCTGATTAAAGAAGGCAAAGTTGTCGTAAATGATTTCATACACCCCAATGGCAAGCACGCGCATAAATAAACCTGATAGCTGGGATGTGATTCCGCAACTCAAGTTTGCGATAGCATCGGGCAATCTGTAAAGCTTGCGATGCGAAAATCGTTCTACTACCAATTCAATCCCGATAAGGATGAAAAAAATAGGAATTGAAAGAACAATTGGGTTGAGGTTCAAGTTAATTTATCAGTTAGTTTTGCACCAAAGTTAAGGAGATGGCATTAAAGATATTCAAAGGATTGTGGTTCTTTTCGGTGTTGGGGCTGTTGGCCACTTTTTTCTATATATATGCCGGTTTGCCCGAACAAGTGGTTCTTTGGGAAGGGGAGGTTGACACCTCGATTTCTAAAAACGGATTATTCTATCTGGCTATTTTGCTAATGGCCTTTATCAACGTGCTGGTTTTTATTGTTACTCGCCTGATGTTCAATGATGTTCGCGGATTCCATGGTTGGTTTTACGGGCTCATTACGACTATCAATATATTCTTCATTGCCACGTTGCTGCTTATCCATGTGTTAAATAGTGGCGAACGATACGACTACACTGGCATGGCTCCGGCAATTTATGGTAGTTTATTTTTAGTCGCAGCCTGGATAATCGGCTGGCCCATCTATGCGATTTCGCAAAGAATTACTTCCAAACAATAACTTTTGCTGATTGAGGTTTCTGGTTTGATTATCAGTTAGTTAAGCTAACTCACTTCAAAATTATTTACAACTGAACAATTTGTGTTCTCACTTGAAGTGATCTTAAAAATCATTTACTTAGAAGGGATTTGAGTTCCAATATTTTTTGAATCACGATCAGATCAGTGTAAACAATCAGAATTGAAACGCAAGAGGCAATTTCTGATTCTATTTTTTAATCTTTGCGCGACTTTTAAAAAGAGTACTTAATTAACATGGCGAAGGAGACAATTGAATACAATGAATCGAGCATTCGGTCGCTCGATTGGCGTGAGCATATCCGGATGCGCCCCGGTATGTACATCGGTAAGTTAGGGGATGGCTCAGCGAAGGACGATGGCATTTATGTATTGGTAAAAGAAGTAATCGACAACTGCATCGATGAACACATGATGGGCTATGGCCGATCGATCGATGTAAAGATTACCGATCAACGCGTAGTTGTGCGCGATTATGGTCGCGGTATTCCGTTAGGGAAGGTGGTAGATGTAGTATCTAAGATTAACACTGGTGCCAAGTACGATTCAGGTGCCTTTCAAAAATCGGTGGGCTTAAATGGTGTGGGTACCAAAGCAGTAAATGCTTTATCGAATTACTTTAAAGTACAGGCTTTCCGCGAAGGAAAAACCAAACTGGCTGAGTTTAAAAAAGGTGTGCTTACCAGTGATCCCAAAGAAAGTAAGACCGATGAGAAGAATGGAACGCTGGTTGAGTTTGAACCCGATAACACCATGTTCAAGCATTATCACTTTATTCCAGATTACCTGGATGACTTGATGTGGAACTATGCTTTCCTCAATGCCGGGCTTACCATTAATTACAACAGCAAGAAGTTTTACTCCAAAAACGGTCTGCTTGATTTGCTAAAGCAGAAATCAGATTCGGAAGATATTCGCTATCCGATTATCCATTTTAAAGGTGAAGATATTGAAGTAGCCTTGACTCATGGTAGTCAGTATGGTGAGGAGTACTACTCATTTGTAAATGGACAGAACACCACGCAAGGTGGAACGCACCTAGCAGCTTTCCGCGAAGGCATAGTACGTGGCGTGCGCGATTTTTATAAAAAAGATTTTGATGCGGCTGATATCCGCGCCAGCATTGTAGCCGCTGTTGCCGTGCGCGTGCAAGAACCTGTGTTTGAATCGCAAACAAAAACCAAGTTGGGTTCTATCACCATGGCACCCGAAGGCCAGAGTGTGAAAAGTTTTGTAGGTGATTATGTTTCGAAAGAACTCGAGATTTATCTTCATAAAAATTCTACGGCTGCTGATGCGTTGCTAAAACGCATTTTACAATCGGAACGCGAGCGCAAAGAAATAGCCGGTATTAAGAAGCTGGCAAACGAACGCGCGAAGAAAGCAAACCTGCACAATAAAAAACTTCGCGATTGCCGTTTTCATTTTGATGATGAAAAAGGAGAGAAGGGCATTGAGTCGGTAATCTTTATTACAGAAGGTGATTCGGCCAGTGGCTCAATTACTAAATCGCGCAATGTGGAAACCCAAGCCGTGTTTAGTTTGCGGGGTAAGCCACTGAACTGTTACGGGCTTACCAAAAAGGTAGTGTATGAAAACGAGGAGTTTAACCTCCTTCAACATGCATTAAATATTGAAGATGGTATGGATGGCCTGCGCTACAACAAAGTGATTGTAGCTACCGATGCCGATGTGGATGGTATGCACATCCGCCTGCTGTTGATGACCTTCTTCCTTCAGTTTTTTCCGGATCTGGTTAAAGCCGATCATGTTTATATTTTAGAGACTCCGCTCTTTCGAGTGCGTAATAAAAAGGAAACAATTTACTGCTACAGCGAAGAAGAGAAGCAAAAGGCCGTAGCTAAGTTAGGTAGCAAGCCGGAGATCACCCGTTTCAAAGGACTGGGTGAAATTTCACCGGAAGAATTCGGAAATTTTATTGGCGAAGACATTCGCTTGCAACCGGTGCGTATCGATAAAGAAAAGCACCTGCAAAAAATCCTTGAATTCTACATGGGTAAAAACACCCCCGATCGACAAGAGTTTATTATTGAAAACCTGAAGGTTGAAATGGATAAGGTGGATAAGCAGTTGGAAGTAGCAGTTGAAGAAGAGAGCTAACCGCAAAGGCGCTGTGACGCAAGGTATAATCCTTAGTGTGACTTTGTGTCCTTCGTGTCTTAGTGGTTTAAAATAGAACTAAATGTTATAGAAACTTGATATCACAAATTGTGACCTCAAGTTTAAATTAGATTTTGAAAAATAAATAAATGAGTATGGATTCGAACCTCGAACATCTAATGTCCAGCTTCGAACCTCCAACCTCTAACATCGAATAAGCAATGAGCAAGAAGAAAGCAATTAGAGACAAATCGATTCGCGATGAAGATGGCGAAGTGGTTCACGGATTAATATCACTTGATGGCCTGTATGAAAACTGGTTTTTGGAGTATGCCTCGTATGTAATTCTGGAACGTGCCGTGCCCCGTATTGAAGATGGCTTGAAGCCTGTGCAGCGAAGGATTGCCCACTCCATAAAAGAAATGGACGATGGCCGGTTTAACAAAGTGGCCAACGTTATCGGTAATACCATGCAATTCCATCCGCATGGCGATGCAGCCATCGGTGAAGCAATTGTAAACCTTGGGCAGAAGGAACTTTTATTAGATACTCAGGGAAACTGGGGCGATGTGCGCACTGGTGATAGTGCAGCGGCACCGCGATATATTGAAGCGCGCTTATCAAAGTTTGCGTTGGATGTAGTGTACAATGCGCAGACTACCGAGTGGCAACTGTCGTATGATGGTCGCAAGAAAGAACCCGTTACCTTACCTGTTAAGTTTCCATTGCTGTTAACACAAGGGGTGGAGGGAATTGCAGTTGGTCTTTCAACTAAAATTTTGCCGCACAACTTTTGTGAACTGATCAAGGCTTCGGTTGATATCCTGAAAGGAAAGAATCCTAAAATCTATCCGGACTTTTTAACCGGGGGTATTGCCGACTTTACGGATTACGACCAGGGCTTCCGGGGCGGCAAGGTAAAAGTTCGCGCCAAACTTGAGATCCTTGATAAGAAAACGCTTGCTATCAAAGAGATTCCGTTTGGTACTACTACCAGTTCATTGATGGATTCTATCGTGAGAGCCAGCGAGAAGGGAAAGATTAAAGTAAAGCAGGTGGTTGATAACACCGCTAAAGATGTAGAAATCCAAATTCATTTGCATCCGGGCATCAGTCCTGAAGTTGCCATAGATGCGTTGTATGCCTTTACGGATTGCGAAATTTCCATTTCGCCTAATGCGTGTGTGATTGTGGCCGATAAGCCGCAATTCATGAAAGTGAATGACATTCTCAAATACAATACCGATCAAACAGTAAAACTGCTAAAGCAGGAGTTGGAGATTCGTAAAAACGAGTTGATGGAGAAAATTCTCTTCTCATCGCTCGAGAAAATCTTTATTGAAAAGAGAATCTATCGCGACATTGAAGATTGCGAAACCTTTGAAGAAGTAATCAGCACAACCGATAAAGGGCT
>JBBSBG010000212.1:0-5592 GCA_038251495.1 Cytophagales bacterium | reverse complement strand
GAGAGCTACGGAATCATATCCCAATTATTTTTGCTCTTCCTCCCGATAGCTATCGGGAGAGCTACGGAATCATATCCCAATTATTTTCGCTCTTCCTCCCGATAGCTATCGGGAGAGCTACGGAATCATATCCCAATTATTTTTGCTCTTCCTCCCGATAGCTATCGGGAGAGCTACGGAATCATATCCCAATTATTTTCGCTCTTCCTCCCGATAGCTATCGGGAGAGCTACGGAATTATTTTTCCAATTATTTTGCTCTACCCCCTCCCAATAAATGACCGGGACAAATTGAGAGAGCCAAATCAGTAAATCTTGTCTAAATTGCGGTCTTTTCCGTAATTGAGGTCGCAAAGGTAGCAGGATATGAAAAATATACAAACCCACTTTTTAAAAATTCTTCTGATAAGTGGAGTCGTTTTTTCGGGTGTGATTGCCCATGCAGAATATGTTCCTGCACAGCTAAGCAAAGGCGATTCTTTGTTCGCCAAAAAACAATACACCCAATCTTTTGAGCTATATCAAATTTTGTATCAAAGTGGTCGCTATACTCCGGGTATGTTATTGAAAATGGCTTACATACAAGAAGGCCTCGGCCGCATTAGTCAATCAATCTATTATCTGCAACTGTATTATAAAGCAACAAACGATGAGCAGGCCTTAAGCAAAATTGAAGAGCTGGCCACCAACCATAAGTTGGAGGGCTACACACCCTCATTTGAGGATGTGTTTAGAAATGCGCTGCAAAAATATCAGCTACCAATGGGTGTCGCCCTTCTGTCGGTGGGTTTATTATTTGTTGCCTTGATGATTTATCAAAAAAGAAAACAACAAAACCCTATAGGAGCCGGTGTTGCCACAGTGCTTATGGCCATTCTTTTATTTGTTCTTGTAAATTTATTTTCAGATACTAACGAAGGAATTGTTTCTGATAATCAAACTTATTTAATGAGTGGCCCTTCTGCGGGCTCATCTGTAATTGCCATCATTAGCGAGGGTCATCAACTGAAAATAAAAGATCAGAAAGATGTTTGGCTAAAGGTTGAGTGGCACGACAAAAGCGTTTACGTGAAGGAAGATAAATTGCTTCGCTCAACGTTATAGCCTATCTATTTCTACAATTAGTTAGTTGTCCAAAAAATAATACGCCAGTATTTAAAAACTAATAGCGCAAAGAAAGCGGACCTTTGTATTGGCGATTGTTGTATTGAATGTGATAGTAGTAAACCCCGGCTGCATGATTATTTCCGCTCCACTTAAAGTCGCGATCCTTACTTTCAAAAACCAACTCCCCCCAGCGATTAACAACCGTTATCTTCTCAAAAACACCGGTACAATTATTCGGTGGCAATAGATTCACCAACACTCCACTTTCATCTAACTTAAGCATGGTGAAATAATCATTTACTTCATCATCATTGGGTGTAAATACGTTGGGTGGAAGGAATTCGAGAGCTCCAGCGTCAACGTCCTTAATGTTTACTATCACGGCTACCGTATCTCCTTTGGCAGAATAACAACGATCGTCTGCTAGTCTAAACTTAAACGCATAAGAGTTTTCATAAACACCATCCCTAAAAATCGAACAATCGGGTTGCCAGGTAAACGTTGTCTCTACCCTACCCCTGCCTTCCACGGGAGTAAATACATAGCCTTCTGGCTTCACTTTACCTGTAGCTTCAATCAGCGTAAGCGAAAGCATATCCTTATCGGGAGTTACATCACCATCAATTCCGGTTAGCAAAAATTGTATCGGTTCACCAAGAATAAAATCGACTGCTTTGTTATTGACCACATTGGTTCCTTGCTGCATGGTTAACTGCGGTGGAGCATTTAAAGGTGGAAGGATAATAACTTGAACATCCACGGTGTCAGCCTTATAGAACCTACATTTATTTGCGTTATCAACTACAATGAACTGAAATGTAAATTTACTTTTCTTATTCAGGTTAACTTTACTGCATTGAATGTCCCACTGAAAGCGTGAAGTCACTGTGCCATTACCTGACACCAACGGAAACGTAATTCCTAACAGATCAAGTGAGTCACGCTGCTTAATATCTAACACGAGCAAATCGTTATCAATCAAGTCCGCGCCTGTTACATTAAATGCAAGTGTTTCGTTAATTCTACGCTGCAAGTTAAGTACTCTTCGCTCGTGCGGATCTGCTGTCAGATCAGTATCAATAAATGGATCGGCATTGCCAGGCAGTTTTACCGAAAACCGAAATATGCGTGTGACCGGATCACCAAAATTGCAAAGGTCATTATCATTGGCAATAATTTTTACTTCGAAGTTAGTTCGGTTAGTGAAGTTATAAATATTACAAAAAGCATCAAAACGAATTTTGCCTTTCACCAATCCATTTACCCGAGGTTCATCAAACGTAACTTTAATACCTGCATCGGCTAATAAAAAACCATCGGTAGTAACTGCCATAATCAATTCATCGCCATCATCATCTCGAACTTCAAATTCCTTTTCAAAAAAATCACCTTCATTCAATTGCACAATGGAAAGCTCCTGAATGGGATCAACAAAGTATGGCTTTGTGTTTGTGGGTGGTTGAATGTTAACGGCTATCTTCAATGTGTCGCTTAATGGCAAACTGCACGCATCATCAAAGGCAATGATACCAATCTGGTAAGGACCGCCCTCAATAAAGGGACACTGCGGAAAGCAGATCGTAAAATCCTTTGTGCTCCCATTTAGCAAAGTAGCCGAAGTAACAGCGGGAAGAATTTCGTTGATATTCTTTTTAAAATTAAGCGCCACTACCCGGATAGAAATATTCTCGCTGAAGTTAGCTTCGATTTTACTGGCATCCGGATCAGACACCTGCACCTGAATACATCGATCGGTATCAGTCACGGTATTGCTAAAACTGACCGACATGTTGTCGTTATAAGTATAGGCCGCCTCTATCAATTTTTTACCAACAATTTTTGGCGGTTCGGCTTGCGGGCAAGCGTCAACCACCAGCATCTGAAAGTCGCGCCTGCTCTCGCCAATTTTTTCGCCATCCCGGAATTCATCAATCTTAACAGCGAATACAAAAAGACCTTGCGTTGTTGGCGTAGCTGTAAGCAAGCCATCTTTGCTAATCTTTAAATCAGGCTGACCATTAATAATTTTATTAAGCCCGTAGCCAAGGCGCCATTGAACCTCAGGGAAAGGCCCGGCCGAGGGTGCGGGAAGGGCAACAGCGGCAGTTGTGTTTAATGGTGTGACTAAGGTATAAACCAACGAATCATCGTCATCATCAACTCCGGCAAAATCGACATAGTATGGGCGAAACGGACACGCAAAATCATTGAGTGGCGGAAAGAGGCGCGGTGATGAATTGAGAAAAGGCTGACCATTCTTTACAACGGGTGGAAACTCAAGATAAAAAGTTTGACCCGCAGAAATGTTGGCACCTTGTGGCACTTGACTAAAGATGTTAGTGATCGTGTAGTTGCGGCAGCAGCGCTCCCACACCACAAAATATCCCTGCGGATCACTGTAATTTTCTGGCGAAAGTGAAACGGTTGTGGTATAGATTAATTTAGAAGTTATCAATTCACCGCTCGAACATTCAGGTTGAGTATAAGGTACATTAGACTCGTTGCTTAGAGGCATGAATACCGAGCCCATAAACGCTTTATCTCTTTTTCTATATATGGTAACTGTTACATTTGGGTCTTTTGCTCCAATAGAACCATTAATTTGATCAAAATAAAGAATCAAATTAAGCCGATAAGTGCTACCCGAAACATGGACTAACTCAAACTCGCCACCAACAATATGCGAAGCAACAAGCGGGAATGAAATTAGCAGAAGAAGAGTTAATAAAAATCGTTTCATCACAGGCAACCGAGCGCGAAATATAACCAATTCAAATCACAGCATAAAACCCCCCCATATTTCAGTAATTTCGCAACTCGTGAAATGTATTTAAATGAGAAAAGGCGATTTATTAGATAATGTTGAAATAGAGACCATGGCAGCCGAAGGCAAGTGCCTTGCTAAGGTAGATGGACTTGTCTTGTTTCTTAAAGGTGGCGCTCCGGGCGATATTGTGCAGGCTAAGCTAACTAAAATCAAAAGTAATTTCCTTGAGGGCACTGTCACCGCTATCCAAAAATCTTCACCACTCCGCACAGAGCCTTTTTGCGAACACTTTGGCACATGCGGAGGTTGCTCGTGGCAACACATTAATTATGAAACACAATTAAAATATAAGCAACAACAAGTTATTGACAATCTTGAGCGCTTGGGCGGATTAACGTTACCCATTATTACTCCCATACTCGGATCTAAAAAAATAAATTACTACCGCAATAAGCTCGATTACACCTTTACATCCAATCGCTGGCTTACAAAAGAAGAACTTGATCGTGCCATTGAAGAAAGTCGTTTCGAAGTGGGACTAGGCTATCACATTCCTAAAATGTTTGATCGCGTGTTTGATGTAGGTAATTGTTATTTACAGCCTGATCCTTCAAATGCTATTCGGTTGCTGGCAAAAAAAACAGCCGTTGAAAACAAAATTCCTTTTTTTGACTTACGCAGACAGATTGGATTTCTGCGCACACTCACCATCCGCTCATCGAGTACGGGCGAAGTGATGATTATTTTGCAAGTGACAGCTGATGAAATAAAGTGGACCGAAAAAATGCTGAAGACATTAACGGATGCATTTCCACAGATCACTTCAGCTAACTACATCATCAACAACAAAAAGAACGACACCTTTGCTGATCTGGATGTAGTCTGCTGGAAAGGCAAGTCATACATAACCGAACAAATGGAGAAACCCGATAGAAGTGGCCTGCTTCAGTTTCGTGTTGGGCCTAAATCATTTTACCAAACCAATTCCGATCAGGCACATGAATTATATAAAGTTGCCTGGCAAATGGCCGACTTAAAAGGGGACGAACATGTGTATGATTTATATACCGGTACAGGCACTATCGCCAACTTTATAGCCGGCCATGCAAAAAAAGTAATTGGTCTTGAATATGTAGCAGCAGCCATTGATGATGCTAAAGTCAATTCGAAAATAAATGGTATTACCAACACCAACTTTTATGCAGGCGACATGAAAGATTTATTAACCGATGATTTTCTTTCGCAGCATGGAAAGCCCGACACCATAATAACCGATCCGCCACGTGCCGGCATGCACGAAGATGTAACCCGCATGTTATTAAAAGCTGCTCCCAATCGAATTGTGTATGTAAGTTGTAATGCCGCTACGCAGGCGCGCGACTTAAAAATACTCGCTGAAAAATATGACATCACCGCAGTGCAAGCGGTTGATATGTTCCCGCAAACAACCCATGTTGAAAATGTTGCGCGGTTGGATTTGAAAAAATAATACTGTCTTTTTCCATCCTAATTGATGATTTAGTAATAATACTAAATATTTTAGTATTATTGCTCCTATATGTCTGAAAGGAGTATTATTCACATGGATTTGGATGCATTTTTTGTATCGGTAGAACGTACAAAAAGCAAAAAACTAAACGGCATCCCTTTAATAATAGGCGGCAGTAACAGACGCGGGGTGGTGGCGGCTTGTAGTTACGAGGCTCGCAAATTTGGGGT
>JBBSBG010000211.1:0-5675 GCA_038251495.1 Cytophagales bacterium | reverse complement strand
GGTAATGGCATAGTTGGCGACATGTGTGTGCACATGTTAGATGCAGTGCGCTGGACGCTTGATCTTGGCTGGCCAACGAAGGTTTCATCTGTCGGTGGCATTTATATGCCTAACCCAGGTAAGTCAAATATTTCCGACACGCAAACAGCCGTTTTTGAATTTGATGGACTCAACTGTGTTTGGCAACACCGCAGTTGGGGTAACCCGGTTGATTCTGAATATCCATGGGCCTATAAAATTTACGGTGAGAAAGGAACTCTATCATGTAGTGTAATGAAATATGATTTCACGCCTGTTGGCGAAGGCAAAGCTATTCACAAAGATGTGACTTATGAGCGTGAGAAGTATCCGGAAGATTTGACAGAGAAAGATATTGAATTGCATACTGCACCCGCAACGCGATATCACATGCTTAATTTTTTAAAATCTATTGATGACGGAAGTAAGCCGATAGCCGATATTGAGAGCGGCCACATCTCAGCTGCTAGTTGCATTCTTGCAAATATGTCGATGAAAACCGGAAGACAAATGGTGTATAATCCTAAAACAAGACAGGTAGTAGGCGATGTTGAAGCAACAAAGTTACTTCAACGAGCTTACCGATCTGGCTGGGTACATCCTGATCCTGAAAAGATTTAACAAAATCAAAAATTAAATGAACTCTAGCTGCTAACTCGAATGATTTATTCCGCAACAATTTAGCATCAATGACGAATTATTGTCAATTGTAATTTGTCCGTTGTCAATTAACTCAGACTTCCTTCCAGGTATGATCTGCTAACAATCTGACTGCCGCAATAAAACTTTTATACGGATTTTTTGATCTGCCCCACTCGTTAGGACTAATCATGCTAACTAAGTGTGAATCCTCCGCTTTCTCATATAAAAAGTAGGTCTGACCTATCACTGGAGCAAAACTTATCTGAGCATCATAAATAATCATTGATAGCTCCTTTCGTTTTTGTATTTCCTTTGCCTGAATCGCTAGCAATTCAATCTGTTGCCGAATCTGCGTAAGCTGCATGTTGGTCTGCTCTTCCATAGCCGACAATGCCTGATGACGGATAACGCCAGCCTCCGATGGTTTTATAACGGCACCCGATACCGAAGTTGAGTATGGAAGGACACTTAACTGCTTGTGATAGATTTCCTCGTTTACAAACTTTTCGCCACGCTCGTTATAATTATGCTGCGTTACTTTCAAATATCCTTTAGGTGTAATCTCATGCAATACTTCAAGCGAAGGTTTTTGATTTTTAAAGAAGGCTGTTTTAAAAGAAAGAGAATCTATAAACTCAGCCCTAATTGTATCTCCTAGCTCATGATTATCGAAATCGGTTTCCTTGCTGTCAGGAGTTACGATATAGTTTGATGAAAAGGCCTGATCCTCTATCGAAACCCAATTCATAGAAATAGCAAGCTGCTTACCAGTGCCTTCTAACTCAATTCTAAAAATCCCAGACTTTGGTCTGCTACCAAATTCATACGTTCCTTTTTCTGGAAATAATTGCCAAGAGGCTAAAAAGTTATACGCATCAACCATAACAAGACCATTCTAACACGCAGGTACTAAAATGGTTTAATCGATTATAAAAATTGATTACTTCTTATAGTATTTCATGGCTTCAGGAATCCAGCCCTCCAAATCTTTGATGCGGGTTTCATGAGAAGGGTGAGTTGACAAAAATTCTGGGGGCGCCTCACCCCCACCAACGCTTGCCATTCGTTCCCAAAACTTAGGAGCCGTGTTTGGATCATAGCCGGCCATAGCCATAAAAATTAAACCCATGTGATCGGCTTCCGATTCGTGGCTTCTTGAAAACTTCAGCATCCCAACATTGGTACCCATACCTACTGCTTGCATAAATATTTGTTGCGTAGCTGTTGGGTCTTGCCCCATAGCTACTCCTATAGTGCTTAACCCAAACTCAGCAAGCATTCCCTGACTCATCCGTTCTGCACCATGATTAGCAATAGCATGCGCAACTTCATGGCCCATTACAACAGCAACGCCAGCCTCATCTTTACATATTGGCAAGATGGCTGTGTAGAAGGCAACCTTTCCACCGGGCATACACCAGGCATTCACTGTTTTATCATCTTGAATGAGATTAAACTCCCAATTGAACCCAGCAAGCTGATCGCTGATTCCTTTACTGGCCATGTATTGCTCTACTGCTTTTTGAATGCGCACCCCCACTCGTTTCACCATAGCAGTTTGCTCCTGATTGGTTGAGATAGGGCCTTTCTGAATTACTTCTTTGTATTGGTCTGCCGACATTTGATTTATCTCGGCACTCGAAACAAGGCTAAGTTGTTTTCGGCCAGTGACTGGAACTGTAACGCATGCGTACAATACTGCGACACTTATTACTAGTACTATTAATTTTTTAATCATGACTTTTTGTTCGTTGCTGTAGCAAATGTAGAGCCGTTTGTCTTTAAAAATTCAAAATTCTCGATGAATTTGCCGTTTTCCCCTCAGATTGTTCCTAAATTTACACGAAAGAATAACCTGCATGAGAATCTTTGCTATTGGTAGAAACTACGCTGAACACGTAAAGGAGCTAAATAATGAGCGCCCGACTGACCCCGTTGTTTTTACCAAACCTGATACAGCCGTCCTTCGCAACAATGAACCGTTTTACTATCCTGATTTTTCGAAAGACATTCATCATGAAGTTGAATTAGTGTTGAGAATTTGTAAAGAAGGAAAGAACATTGAGGAAAAATTTTCCCATAAGTACTACGATGCTATTGGCATTGGAATTGATTTTACTGCTCGCGACTTACAATCCAAGCTTAAGGAAAAAGGATTGCCTTGGGATATTGCAAAAGGATTCAACGGCTCGGCTCCACTTTCAGATAAGTTTATACCTGTTAGTGAGTTCAAGGATTTGACAAACATCAATTTTAAATTGGAAGTTGACGGACAATTAAAACAAGAAGGCAATACAAGTTTGCTACTTTTTTCGTTTGATTATATAATCTCTTATTTATCAAAATTTTTTACGTTACGCACTGGGGATTTAATTTTTACCGGCACCCCAAAGGGAGTTGGCCCCGTGGCAATTGGAAATAAACTATCCGCCTACATAGAGCATGAGAAGTTACTGGAGTTTGAAGTTAAGTGAAGTTGTATTTTTTAGTCTTTTTCTTTTTTGCGGCAGTGCCTTTGCGCAATTCAGTCCTGATAAAATACCCTTACCCCGCAGGGCAGAGAAAAACAATTACCTGTTTCCGATAAAACCTGGAAACACGGCTTTGCTTACGGGCACTATGGGTGAATTGCGTAGCACTCACTTTCATGCTGGCCTTGACATTGACACGCCTGGTATTGGAGTTCCTGTTTTATCAGTCGATGATGGATACATTTCAAGAGCAACAGCCACTACCAGTGGTTATGGAAATGTATTATATGTCACGCACACCGATGGCAACACAACTGTGTATGCCCACCTCGATGAGTTTAAAGGCGCAGTTGGCGATTACATTCGTAAAGAACGCTATTCACGAAAAGTTTCTGAGACAGACCTAACCTTTTTACCAAACCAATTTAAAGTAAGCAAAGGTGAAGTGCTGGCGCTTTCTGGCAATACTGGTGGCTCAGGTGGACCGCATCTTCATTTCGAAGTACGCAACGAAAATAATGAAGCTATCAATCCGCTTACTTACGATTTTACTGAAGTCATGGACAATGTATCGCCACTAGTTTTTAAAGTGGCCTTAAAGACAATGGACATAAAATCAAGAATCAACGATCAGTTTGGTCGCTTTGAGTTTTCAGTTGTAAAGAATGGATCAAACTATTTTCTACCCTATCCGATTTTAGCTACCGGAAATATTGGTATAGAAATTCTTGCGCACGACAAAATGGAAAACTCACGGTTTCATTACGGTATCAATTACATTGACATGCGTATAGATAGTCAGTTAGTTTTTACGCAAACTATTGATAAAATTAATTTCAATGAAACCCGGGGCATTCTTGCGCTCATGGATTACAAAGTACTGGAACTTAACGGAGCCCGGTACAACAAACTTTATATTGATGACGGTAATAGGTTAGATTATTATTCGGGCGTGACGAAGAAGAATGGAGTTGCTTTAAAAGAAACCGAAACACAAGTTGATATCAGATTAAAAGATTTCAATGGAAATCTTAGTAAAGTTCATTTTGTGTTAAAACAAAGCCCCGCTGTTATTGAAACTTCATTACTTACTTCGATAAACAAACCTATTGTTACTGAAATTCAGGAAAATATTTTAAAAGTTACCTGCAAGGCATGTAGTAATGAAAACAAAATTACGCTTTGGGAAAAGGGAAAACCTATTACTATCGATGCATCTTACACTGGGGCAAATCAATATGTGTTTTTAGTCAATCTTCAAACGTTACTTCCAGATTCAATACAATCCTGCCAAGGCACTGTAAAAACAAACCTTAAAGATAAAATACCTTCAGAAACTGAGTACAAATATTATAGCGATTGGGTCGACATCGAGTTTCCGAGACAATCACTTTACGATACCGCATTTCTCGAACTATCTTATGATACCTTGCAAGGACAAGAATTCTTTACCATAGGTAATCGCACACAAGCATTGAGTAAATCAATATCTATAACCCTTAAACCTAAGCTGAATTATTTTCAATCGCGCAATCTTGGGCTTTATCGCAAAGAAGGAAAAGGATTTATTTATGTACCCTACGAATGGAAAAGCAACCGAGTAAAATTCAATTCCCGAAACTTTGGTCAGTTTACTTTCTTGCGCGACACTATTCCGCCAATCATTACAAAAATTGGGTTATCAACAGCCGCAGCCCGGTTTAAAATTCGCGATAACTTAAGTGGAATTTCATATTTCGAAGCAAACCTTAATGGCCAGTGGTTGTTAATGGTATACGATTATAAAACCGGAATTCTGAAATCAGAAAAACTAGATAGCACAAAAATGCTGATAGGTGATTTTGAATTAAAGGTTGTTGATCAGGCTGGTAACGAAAGTATTTTCAAACAAAAAATATAGCTATGGCACTTACCGTTGGCTCAAAAGCTCCGGACTTCAAAACAACCGATCAGGATGGCAATCCAATTAAACTCTCGGATCTCAAAGGAAAGAAAGTTGTACTCTACTTTTATCCAAGAGACATGACTCCAGGATGTACAGCTGAAGCATGCAGCTTACGCGATAATTATAAAGCACTTCAAAAAGCTGGATACGAAGTGTTGGGTGCCAGCACGGATACCGAAAAACTTCATAAAAAATTCATAGAAAAGGAAAGTCTCCCATTCAGACTATTGGCTGATACGGATAAATCGGTTCATGAAAAGTTTGGCGCCTGGATTGAGAAATCTATGTATGGGCGAAAGTATATGGGAACAGCGCGTATCACCTATCTTATTGACGAAAAGGGAATTATCACCGAAGTAATCGAAAAGGTTGATACTAAAAATCATGCAGCTCAAATTTTAGGAACTGCAAAACTGCCTGTGGCTAAAAGTAAGCCTACTAAAAAGGTTGCTAAGCCAGCGAAAAAAGCGGCCAAAAAGAAGAAGTAATTTTTACTTTCATCAGCACATTTTATTGCATCGTTTTAGGTGGCATAAACAGTTATGTCTTACCTTCGCGACAACGTAAAATTTTTAGTCCATGTCAAAATCAGATCTTGC
>JBBSBG010000210.1:0-5709 GCA_038251495.1 Cytophagales bacterium | reverse complement strand
CTTAAATTATAATATTCTTTAAACAACCAAAATCCAGCATCATTAACATGCGAGAACATAAGGCTGCCAGCTCCTACTGAAAGTACCATTAAGTTTGGATTAATTTCAGGATGACTTATTAGCAGAGGAGCAACAATTCCGGCTGCTGTAAGTCCGGCTACCGTAGCCGAACCCACGCATAGGCGAATCAGACAAGCGATTGCCCATCCTAAAAAAAGGGGATGCGCATTCATGCCTTCAAGGAAGCTTGCTATTTCATTGCTTACCCCACTATCAAATAAAATTTGTTTTAACCCACCTGCACCGGCCATAATCAACAACACCATGCTTACATCTTTTACCGAATCGCCATAGATGCCCATAATGTATTTCATGGTCAGCCCTTTTTTTAATCCAATAGTATAAGTAGCTACCGCCAATGAGATCAGCATTACAACAGCAGGGTCACTTAAAAAGATGACTATTTTTTTAAGAATTCCATCGCCAGCTATCATCGGATTAATAAGCGTGGTAAGAGCCAGTAGTAAAACTGGCAGCAAGGCAGAAAGAAATGAATTTGCCATGCCTGGTAACTTATCTTCGGGCAGCTCTTCCGATTGGAAGGATTGTAATACGTTTGTTTTTAAATTTTTTACTGTTTTTGAAAATAAAAGCCCCGCTATGATTACTGTTGGAAACCCGATGATCATTCCATATAGCAATGTTTTCCCAATATCGGCATTGAATTGTGCAACCAGCGCAGTGGGTGATGGGTGCGGAGGAAGAAAGCCGTGGGTTACTGAAAGCGCGGCTAACATAGGCAGGCCTACATAGACAGCCGAAAGTTTAAACCGATAAGCCACTGAACAAATTAATGGAAAGACTAAAACAAATCCGACATTATAAAATAGGGGAATGCCAATAACAAAGCCCGTTATCATTAAGGCTAACTGAATACGACTTTCGCCAAAGAGTTTCATTAACCCCCCGGTTATTTGTTGCGCTGCACCACTATCAGCAACCAGCTTACCAAGCATAGCTCCGCAGATTACTACAACTGTGAGCGAACCAAGCATGTCACCAATTCCATAAAGTATGCCTCTTTGATCTTTAACCGAGCCCATAATTTTTGAAGCATCTAATCCTAATAACAGCCCCGCAAGAATTGACACAATCAGAAAAGAAAGGAACGCATTAATTTTAAAGTACGAGATAAGTACAACCAGCAGGGCAATACATATTAATACAACAATTAGTGACATGCTTTTATGTAGGTTGGTTAATAAGCCACTAAAACTTATCCGGTATCTGTACAATCCGAACCACAATCTCGTGGGGATCGCCATCCTTATCCACCAGATTAAATTTTATCATGGGATTATCGCGCGTCAGGTTGGGTTCAATATTTACAATTTTATTATCCTGTAAATGTTTTTCAATTTCCTTCTGAAGAATTACCAATGAATTGGCAAAGTCAACTTCAAGAGGGCTGGGGTTATAAGCTGTGGTTTTCATTTTCTTAATTTAAAATTCAAAAGTCAATATTCAACAAGGCATGTTCTAAACGCAATTCCAAATCTTGAGTTTGGATTATTGAATATTGAATTACCAGCGAATAAGAGCCGAAGCCCAGGTGAATCCACTACCAAAAGCAGCTAAACAAATTAAGTCATTTTCTTTGATTTTACCTTCTGCCCATGCTTCGCTCATCGCGATTGGAATAGAAGCAGCTGTAGTGTTTCCGTAGCGCATAATATTGTTATACACTTTTGAATCGGGCAATTCCATTTTTTGTTGAATGAATTGACTAATGCGAAGATTAGCCTGATGTGGCACCAGTAAATCAATTTCTTCTTTCTTCATGCCATTGGCAGTCAAGGCTTCATTGATTACTTCCATAAATCGAACCACGGCATGCTTAAATACTTGGCTGCCGTTCATTACTACTTTAAAGTGTTTAGTATCCAGAATTTGTTCGGGTTGTCGTTCTTCTCTGGGTCTGCTGCTTCCAGGATCGCGTATATAAAGTTCTTCGGCAAAGCGGCCATCGGAGTGCAAGTGAGTTGATAGAATTCCGGGCTTGTCGGAAGGTTTTAGAATTGCTGCTCCGGCACCATCTGCAAAAATAACAGCGGTATTGCGGCCAGCCGTGGTAGCGTCAATAGCAGTTGATTGAATTTCGGCACCTACCACAAGAATTGTTTTATACATGCCCGACTTAATAAACTGATCGGCTACAGAAAGTGCATAAATAAATCCTGAACATGCATTGCGAATATCTAGCGCACCAATGCTTTCAAGGCCAAGTTCTCGCTGAAGTAGAACTCCAGAACCTGGAAAAAAATAATCGGGTGTAATGGTAGCAAATACAATAAACTCAATGTCTTTTTCTGTCAGACCTGCTCGGGCTAATGCCATGCGCGAGGCTTTAGCAGCCATGTTTGCTACGGTATCCTTTGCAGGATCAATCCATCTTCTTTCTTTAATGCCGGTGCGCTCGGTAATCCATTCATCAGTGGTGTCCATCATGGCGGACAATTGCTCGTTGGTAACTATTGTTTCGGGAACGTGATGGCCAAGACCCACAATTTTAGAATAGCGCATGGTAGATTATTTACGGAGCGCTAAGTTAACAAAATGTTATAGAAAGCGAATGGATGTTAGGAGAAAGGGCATCGAGGGAAAAGCTCATCCTCAATGCCCTTTAGCCTATTTTTTGACTAATCCTTTGGTATTATCATCCGAATGTCGATCGATTAATTTGTGCAGGGGATCGATGCCAGCCTTTCGAGGTTTTGATGAAACCATGATCTTAAAATCGTTTTCCTTTTTCGTGATCTTATGTTTCTTTAAATAGATCAGGCTATCCTTACCAGCAATATTTTTTCCGTAAACCCCAATATCAATCCAATCATTAATCGGAATTTCGGTTTCAATTCCCGTGCTATCGGCACGTACTTTTTCAGCCGATACGTTTAATGAAACCTCAAATTGATTTTCATTTATCTCATGATAGGTAGCGGAATCAGTTTTGTTTTCGAAGAGTGTGATAGTTTCAAACATATCATGAATGATGTATTGCATACTATCCGGAGTTACTTTTCTAATTTCTTCAAGTAAGTCGGCAGACGTAGGGTATGGCGCATCTTTAAATCGCCACTCCTTATTAAATCGTCTGAAGGCTGCGTTCACGCTATCTTCACTAATATAATCCTGTAATGCAAAGAAAACAAGGGATGCTTTTTGATAGTGAATATAACCTTGACCTTCCACAAACTCTAGCGGTTGTTCTTTCTTACGCTCGGAGGCTCGGCCCGACAAGTAGCGATCTAATTCATATTTCAGATACCGTTCGACAATCTCGGGAGTAAATTTATGTTTGATTACCATTAATGCTGAGTATTGCGACATACTTTCGCTGAGCATCGCATTACCTTTTACACCTGCTTCCATTACCTGATGGCCCCACCATTGGTGTGCTACTTCATGAGCGGTAACATAATAGGTAAAGTCTATGTCTTTATCAGGATCATCTATTTTTGAAATGAAACCAATGCCTTCAGAAAAAGGAATGGTGTTTGCAAATGATTGGGCGAATGTTGCGTACCGCGGAAACTCCATAATGCGCAGCTGCTTGTATTGATATGGACTAAAATTTTTCTCATAGTAGCTGATCGCATCGCGCATTCCTTCCATCATGTGATCCAGGTTGTATTCGTGACCTGGATGATAGTAGATTTCTAAATTGATATCGTTATACTTTTCTTTTTTTACTGCATAATTAGCGGAGATCATAGAATAGAAGTTGCACATGGGAGCATCCATTTCGTAGTTGAAATAAACCCGATCGCCCTCCTCCCATTGTTTGACTAAATATCCGGGAGCAATTGCAATCTGGCTCTTATCAGTGCTTAGTTGTATTTTAAATGCGATGTGATCGGCATCATCCCCAAACAAACTTTGAGATAGACCGCGAGGATCATCACGTTCCATCATGCGTTCACGTTCTGGTAATTTTTTTTCTTTGCGATCATTATCGTCCGAAATTTCACCACCCTTATCGTAGCCAAGTGATGGAAAATATTGATTGTTAAAGAATGTTCCATTAAAGATCACTTGTGTATTGGATCGGCTTGTTTCAACAAAACCACTCGTTGTAAAATTGGTTTTGAAATCCATACGCAAACTATCACCAGGCTGCAATGGTTCTGCCAAGCTGTAGATAGTATATTTAAATTTATCAAACTTTTCTTTTACACCATTTTTACGATCGAACTTTACGTATTCTGTTGTGTTGCCTGGGGTAACATCTTCTTGAATATGAATTTCTGAAATGGGCTTTTCAGTTTTGTTCTTAAGAATGAAATACCCTTCTGCAACAAAATCTCGCTTTGACGGATAGATGTCTACTTTTAAATCAACGGCCGTAATTCTTGGCTGCGGAAGGAATTCATATTTCTTAAGTGTCTTTTCAAAATCAACGCGAAGATCTTTTCGTTGCTCAGAATTTGAGTAGTCATTAAGAATATTTGTATTATAAAAAATGTAAAACCCAGTTGATCCAAAGAGTAGTAGAGAGCCCGCAATTAGAAAAATCAATTGTTGTGATAGTCTAAGTTTGCCGGCTTTCCAGCGCATGTTCATAACAGATTCTGAACCGCGTACAGAAAAAATTACTGCAACTGCAAAGAGGAAGATGACAAAAGCGGCCCAATAAATTTGGAGCCACGTGAATGGAGTAACAAAATGTCCATACACATTCATATCAGAATAGGTGCCCAGACTTCCGCTTCCAAATTGAAACAAGGGATGCTCTAAACCCATTTGACCGAGGAACCCCACTAAAATGAAAAATGCAATGGCTACAGCAAAACCTAAAAACTTGTTGTTTACCATTACCTGAATAAACATGGATAGCAATGTATAAAGAATCAGGAAGGCAAGCGTCTCCGAATACAGGGAGCTGAAATATATGCCCAACTCAAACTTATAGTAGCCGTTAGCAGTTTGTATTATAACCCCGCATACAATAAGGCCGAAGAGTAACACAAGGTAAACGAGCAGCAAGCCCAGGAACTTTGAGATCAGATTAATGAAATCAGGCATGGGCATCGCATCGATAATCAGATTCAGATTAACGGCTCGCTCTTTCCAAACCAATTCACCTGAGTAGAGAACGGCAATGATCACAAAAAATAAATTGAAGCCCGAGAGCAACCCCAACACCGAGTACGTAGTGGGATAAGAACTAGTGCCATATATTTCATTCATATTGATAGCATTCAAAAACATCAGCAGCATGCCAGCAATAACAATGGCAATAAAAGGCACTTCCTTGAAAACCATTTTAAAATAAAAGACTGTGAGTTTTACCAATTGCCCAATATACGTAGAGAAACCCGTGCTTTGTTGTGCGATCGGAATCTTGGTTTCTTCAGGCTTAATCAATAACCGTTCATCTTTTATGGCTTTCGATTTGAAAAGCGAATTACGAACAACGTTAAAGCTGAATGCAAAATGTGTAACGACTAGCACAACAATGCCTAGCGCCATCCAGATTAATCGGTTGTAAACAATGTATCCATCTAACGGAATTTGCAGCGTATTTCTTTCGCCTGGTGTCCAATACTGAGTGTAAAAACTAAATGCTCGTACACCAAATGGATCGAGCATGGCAGCAATCTCTTTTTGTTCAAGATCACGAAGCATTGACTGACTTGCCAGATAGAG
>JBBSBG010000209.1:0-5727 GCA_038251495.1 Cytophagales bacterium | reverse complement strand
TAAATTTTAATTCACCACAGCCGCCTTCTTCACCATCACCACCTCCACACCTTTTTCTTTTGCTAAGCTGTTGATCCGATCCACATTCTTATCAATGGTAGTGTGCAGTCTGGTCAATTCTTCATCTACCATTTTGGTAAGCATTTGGCGAACCTCTTCGCCTTGTTCTGTTGGGCGAAAGTCACCCTGTGCCTGTTCCGCCATTAAGTGTGCAAGCCGGTTATTCATCTTAATGCCGTAGTTAAGTGGGTCTTGTACACTACGATTTTTCGTTTGATGAATATTGTTTTCATGCGTGGTTAATTGTTCTTCAAATTGTTTTACCAACTCGTTGAGTTCCTTATATTGCATATCGCTGCTGATTTTACTTTTCAAAAAGGCGAGGTCTTCTTTAATCTTACGAATATCTATTACACCTTGATTCGCTTCACTTACTTTATCGCGCACTTTAACCAAAAAGTCAAATTGCGCCTGCAAGTCTTCTTGTGAGGAAGGCACGCGTGGGTCTTTCAGAATTTCAAATTCTTGTTCTTGCGCATTCCCATTAACTGTTAACCGCACTTTGTATTTACCAGGCACCGCCTTTGGTCCTTGGTTACCCGAACCATAATAGACCATCCCCGGAAAAGTAGTGTAGCCCGGATACCGCATGTCCCAAACAAAACGATTGCCGCCAGACTTTACCGTTAGTTGCTCGCGACCTTTACCTTTCGAGGTAATGTTGAAAATTACATTACCACTGGTCTCTATAATTTCAATTTTTGTATCGGATTTATCATCCACATTTTTTACAAAGTAGTGTATCATAACACCACCCGGATGATTCTCACCTTCCAGCTTTCTGTTGGCGCCTCGCCAGCCACTGCCTCCCGGCATGCGGTAGCTGGACATGGGCTTAAACAAAACAACCTCTTCGGTGCTGTTGTCTTTTGTTAGTTGATGCAGCGGAGTAAGATCATCAATCATCCAAAAGCTGCGGCCATGTGTGGCGGCAACAAGATTGTCATCCTTCCACGCAAGGTCTGCAATTGGCACGGGTGGCAAGTTCAATTGAAATTTCGACCAGCTTGCTCCATCATCAAATGAAACCCACATTCCCTTTTCAGTTCCTGCATACAATAACCCTTGTCGTTTAGGATCGGCTCGCACAACCCGCACAAATTCTTCTTTTGGTATTCCATTTGTGATTAACGTCCATGTTTTACCATAGTCAGCAGTCTTGTAAATGTAAGGTGTGTAATCACCAAACTTGTAGGAAGTAGCGACAGCATATGCACCACCTTTCACAAATGGATTTACATCGATGCTGTTCCACATGTTTAACTTTGGTGAAAAGAAAGGCGTAACATTTTTCCAATTCTTGCCACCATCAATCGTAACGTGAATTAGTCCATCATCCGATCCGGTCCAGATTTCATCTTTTGTATAAGGCGATTCCGCGATTACAAAAATGTTCGCGTAGTACTCTGCCCCAGTATTGTCCTGAGTTATCGGTCCACCCGATGATTTTATTGTTTCGGGCTCACCGCGTGTTAAATCAGGACTGATAACTTCCCAACTTTGCCCACCATTGGTGGTGGCATGCACATGATTTGAGCCAGCATAAAGTTTCTTAGGATCATGATGACTAAACACAAGCGGATAGTTCCAATTGAATCGATACTTCATTACCTCAACTCCAGAGCCTGCCGGAAGATCGGGCCACACATTGGTACTTCGCTCTTGCCCATTCTCTAGGTTGGTCATACTCATGTAACCTTTGTAATCACTTCCGTAGATGATGTTTGGGTTGGTGGGATCTGGTGCGAGATGCGCGCTTTCACCAATCGATAATGCCAACCAATCTTTTTCTGAAATGCCTGCGCTGCTGGTGCGATGTGGAATACGCACACTCGAATTATCTTGTTGAGCCCCCAGGATATTATAAGGGAATGAATTATCGGTAGTAACCCGATAAAATTGTGCAGTTGGTTGATTGTGATAGGTCGACCAGTTTTCGCCTGCATCAGTTGAGATTTGTGCGCCTCCATCATCGGCTATAGCCATGCGTTGATTATTGTTTGGGTCAATCCACAAATCGTGATGATCGCCATGCGGAGCATTTTTCAATTCAAACGTTTTGCCGCCATCTTTTGAAACTCCATAACTAACATTCATCACAAATACCTTGTCTTCATTTTGTGAGTCGGCATAAATGCGGCAATAATACCAGGCACGTTGCAACAAGGCACGATCTTGATTAATGCGCGCCCAGGTTTTACCGGCATCATCCGATCGATATACTCCGGGGGCTTCTGTGTTTTCAATAATGGCCCACACTCTATTTGTATTTACTGGCGATACGGTCACGCCAATAATTCCATTAAGGCCTTTCGGCATCCCGGGCTTGTCAGAAAGATTTTCCCATGTATCGCCTCCGTCTGTGCTCTTCCACAATTTTGAATCCGGCCCACCGCTATCCATGCGGTAGCCGTTACGTTTCATGTTCCACGTAGCGGCATACATTATTCGGGGATTGTTTGGATCAAAAATTAAATCTCCCGCACCAGCGGTATCATTGATGTATAAGATTTTCTTCCAGGTTTGTCCGCCATCGGTGCTGCGATACACACCCCGCATTTCATTTGGCTTCCATAGATTTCCCATGGCAGCCACATATACTACATCCGGATTTTTTGGATGTATGCGAATACGTGAAATGTGTCTTGAGTCTGAAAGTCCGATGTGCTTCCAACTTGTGCCGGCATCAGTGGATTTCCAAACGCCCCAACCGCTGGACACATTGTTGCGAACCGTTTGCTCGCCCTCGCCCACATAAATTACATTTGGATCGCTCTCGGCAACGGCCACGGCTCCAATAGTTCCTCCAAAATAATTGTCGGTAATGTTTCCCCAAGTTTGGCCTGCATCAGTAGTGCGCCATACGCCCCCACCCACGGCTCCAAAGTAATATAAGTTCGGTTTTCCAGGCACACCTGTAACAGTACCTGATCGCCCACCTCGAAAAGGGCCTACTTCGCGCCAGCGAATGCCCGAGTAAAGTGCCTGATCAAACGTTGTGGTTGCACTAGGAGTAGATTTCTTTTGTGCTTCTGCAGTAAAGACAAACAGTATTAGCAATAGACTAAGGATTCGCATAGGATTATTTTGGAAACAGAATTACGAAAAATACTGTCTATCTCTCAATCTTTTTGACGGACGGCTGCGTCATGAGCAAAATGCCGAGACCGAGGGTTGTCTTGCAAATACTCGGATTATGTTATCTTTAGCTTATGGAAAACCTAAGTATCTTCTCGGAATACTTTTTCTACCGAATTCTTATTAATACTGCTTTTATGGTAGTACTGATTCAGTTCATCTACTATCCAACTTACCATAAGCGCGATTCATTCTTCACTTTCTTTTTGTTGAACTTCATCGTATTCCTGCTGTCGTTTATGTTAGAGAAGGCGAAAGCTTTTAATTCTATCGGAAGTGCTTTTGGTTTACTGGCTGCATTCTCGTTACTCCGCTTCCGCACCGAAACCATCACCATTAAAGATATGACCTACCTGTTTATCATTATGGCAGTAGGGCTTATCAACTCGATTATGAAAGGCTCTTATTTAGAAATAGGTGCCATTAACTTAATGATTGCTGCTGGCGTCTATATTATTGACGGAAATCATTTGATCAAAAATCAGAAAACGAAAATGATCGAGTATAACGTAATGGGAAACATAAAACCCGATCAGCAGGAAAAATTAATTCTCGATCTGCGAGAGAAAACTGGTTTGGATATTCGAAAGACTACTATTGAAGAAATTGACTTGATTAAAAACCGGGTCGTGATAAAAATCTACTACTACTAGGTATAAAAAAAGCCCGACCGAGATTTCGATCAGGCTTTTCATGCTAGCTTCTTGGCTCAGAATTTTACTTCCGGGGCTTTTTCAGCTCCTTCATCAGATTTAAAATAGCCTTTCTCTTTCCATCCACCAATGCTGGCAACCAGCGATCGTGGAAATCCAACAATACTTGTGTTGAACTCAAGAACTGCATCGTTAAATCTTTTTCTTGCTACAGAAATTCTATTTTCAGTGCCTTCCAACTGCGCTTGCAGATCAAGGAAGTTTTGATTTGCTTTTAAATTTGGATAATTCTCGGCTACAGCCAACAGTCTTCCCAACGAAGTGCTTAAACCACTTTGAGCTTGTTGAAATGCCGCCATATTTTCAGGGGTTAGATTTGATGCATCAATCTTAACCTGGGTAGCGCTGGCGCGGGCCTCAATTACTTTGGTTAAAGTTTCTTGTTCAAAATCCGCATACCCCTTAACAGTTGAAACGAGATTAGGAATAAGATCAGATCTGCGTTGATAGTCTGACTCCACATTTCCCCAGGCACTTTTTACAACCTGGTCTTTAGCCGCCATGCCGTTATACATACCTATAAACCAAAAAACGATGATGGCCAATGCGCCTACCCACCAAAACTTTTTAACTATTTCCATATAAGGTGTTTAAATTTTATGCGAAGGTAGAAGCTATTTTGCGTATAGACAAACCTAAAAAGGCTATTACTTTTTTGAGATTCAGCATTAAAAACAAATAAAGTGAACCTGAATTTAGTTTTATTAATTAAGATACCAGGCTCTTCTCCATCAAAAACTCTGCAATCTGCACCGCATTGGTAGCGGCACCCTTTCTCAAGTTATCAGCAACCACCCACATGTTTAAGGTATTGGGTTGCGACTCATCTCTGCGCAAGCGGCCAACAAAAACTTCATCCTTTCCATGTGAGTTTATCGGCATTGGGTAGATATTATTTTTAACATCATCCTCAACAATTACACCAGGAGTGCTTTCAAGTATTTCGCGTACTTCCTTCAAATCGTAATCCGTATAGAACTCAACATTTATTGCTTCGGAGTGACCGCCCATCGTTGGGATTCGTACGGTTGTAGCGGTTAATCCAATGGTTTGATCACCTAATATTTTCCGGGTTTCATTCACCATCTTCATCTCCTCTTTGGTGTAGCCGTTATCCAAAAACGAATCGATGTGTGGCAATGCATTCAAATCGATTTTATGGGGATATACTTTCATGCCGCCAACAATACCTTGACGTTCTTCCATCAGTTGTTGCACCGCATCTTTTCCTGTTCCGGTTACTGATTGATAAGTCGAAACAACGATGCGTTTTATTTTATACTTCGCATGCAAAGGTGCAAGCGCCATCACCATTTGAATAGTTGAACAGTTTGGGTTAGCAATGATCAAATCATCGTTGCCCAACTCATGCCCGTTTATTTCAGGTACAATTAGTTTTTTGGTAGTATCCATCCGCCATGCCGATGAGTTATCGATTACCGTTGTGCCTTTAGCAGCAAACTTAGGCGCCCATTCCAGAGAAGTGCCGCCTCCTGCAGAGAAGATTGCAACATCCGGAGCTAAAGCAACTGCTTCCTCCATTCCAATAATCGTGTATTCTTTACCCTTAAACTTTATCCTCTGCCCCACCGATTTGGCTGAGGCTACTAAATACAATTCATCAAATGATACCCTGCGCTCTTCAAGCACTTTCAAAACTTCCTGACCAACCAAACCGGTTGCCCCTACTACTGCTAATTTCATTTTTATGTTTAATTTAAGAGATGCAAAAATAGTATTTTTGATAGCATGCAATGAAGAAATTCCTTTTCATTCTTCTGGTTTGTTTTAGCACACTCGGTTGTGTTGCTCAAGT
>JBBSBG010000208.1:0-5742 GCA_038251495.1 Cytophagales bacterium | reverse complement strand
TTGAAAGCAACGCCTTCGGCTTTCAAAAACTCTATCTCAGCTTCGCGACTCAATTTTTTATCGCGGATAGGAGTAATGATTTCAATACCGGGAGCCAGAATCTGGATGATCATATCGAAACGCACCTGATCGTTGCCCGCCCCCGTACTTCCATGGGCAACTGCATCGGCATTTATTTCTTTTGCATAGCGCGCAGAAGCCAACGCTTGCGACATGCGTTCTGCACTTACGCTTAGTGGATAGGTTCCGTTCTTCAACACATTGCCGAAAACAAGAAACTTGATTACGTGCTCGTAATAATTTTTAGTCTCGTCAATGGTCTTGTGCGAAGCAACGCCCAAGCTCAGCGCGCGCTTTTCAATGTCCTTAACTTCTTCGGCATTAAAGCCACCCGTGTTTACCGTCAGGGTATGGACTTCGTAACCCAACTCTTTGGTTAAATGGATGGCGCAATACGAAGTATCCAATCCACCGCTAAATGCTAAAACAACTTTCTTCACCTCACCCCCCGTCTCCCGCTCCATCCCGATAGCTATCGGGAGCGAGGGGGTGACTGATTTTATTTGATTTTTAGATTTCTTAATACTCATTGCTTTCTGTAATCTGCTACCCCTTGTTCTGAGGGGTGCGGAATTATATTTTACTTTTAAAGTTAACGTTTACCAGAAAAAGAGGAAACTCATAACGGAAGGTTTTTTGCCTTCTTCAATTTGTTTTTTCTTCCAACTTTTCAATAGTACAAATTGCTTGAAGCGCACCCAGCGCTCAAATAGCTTAAAGTTTCCTTTAAACTGCCTGCGCTCGGGTTCAGGTTCTCCATCAGCCATAACCGCTGTCTTCTTCAAAGCCGCTTCTTTTATTTTAGCCTCTGCTTCAACCGGGTCGAACTGCATAGCGGTGCACATACAGTTTTTGCGTTGCTTGGCAGTAAGGATGTCGAAGTTCACACAGCTGCGGCAACCCTTCCAAAACTCTTCGTCAGTAGTTAGTTCCGAATAGGTGACCGGCTCGTAGCCAAGATCTGAGTTGATCTTCATTACGGCAAGGCCGGTAGTCAATCCAAATATTTTTGCGTTCGGATATTTTTTCCTCGAAAGTTCAAACACCTTGCGCTTGATTTCAGTAGCCACGCCCGACTTGCGAAACGGTGGCGACACAATAAGCCCGCTATTGGCAACATATTTTTCATGCTCCCAGGCTTCAATGTAGCAGAAGCCAACCCATGTGCCATCGCGCGTAAACGCAATCACAGATTTACCTTCTTCAATTTTTAACTTAATATATTCAGGCGTGCGCTGGGCTATACCCGTGCCGCGTGCTTTTGCAGACTCCGCCATTTCGGTGGTAATCGTTTCTGCATAATGTGAGTCAGCAGCCGTAGCTGGTCTAACAATTATATTGTCTTCCAATGTTTGTATTCTTAATAAGATGATTGATAGAGAACCAAATGCTTCAAAAGCACTTCATGCGCGGTTCACCTTGCAAACCACGTCATACTGTAGTTGTATGAAAGGTATCAGATTCTGATTTGCCTTCGAAAGCTTCTAAACCCCGCGCGGGGTGAGCAATCGCTGCAGATGAGCATAGTTGCCGGGATGGCTGGGCTAACAAAGATGTCAGCGGGCTCAAAAGGGGTGATGGTGTTTTTCAATTTCTGTTTCAGTTGTTTAAATCGTCAGATAAAAGCCATTTAAAAAAAGTTTATACAAAATTAATGGAATTAAAAACGATTATTTCAATAGTTGGTTCATTTTTATCTTAGTTTTTTTGTAACGACTGTTAG
Organism: Cytophagales bacterium; assembly: GCA_038251495.1. Taxonomy (GTDB): domain Bacteria; phylum Bacteroidota; class Bacteroidia; order Cytophagales; family Cyclobacteriaceae; genus ELB16-189. The sequence continues at coordinate 3,959 of JBBSBG010000208.1, read as the reverse complement.
CAAGCAAAAATCGAGATGGAGAATTTCTTAGATCAATATGGATACCTGGCTCTGCTTGTCGGCACTTTCTTTGAAGGTGAGACGGCCATCTTAGTTGCCTCATCGCTTATATACCGAGGCCTCTTCAGTTTTCCATTTACCATCTTAGCGGCCTTCACCGGCTCCTTCCTCAGCGACTGGATTTATTTTCTCATTGGTCGACTTAATGGAAAATATTTTTTGGCCAAGCGCCCTAACCTGCAGGCAAAGGTGAAACCCGTTACCGACTTTTTCCATAAACACCAGATTCAAGTACTTTTCAGTTATCGCTTTCTGTATGGCTTCAGAATTATCATTCCGTTAATTGTTGGCATGAGTGGCTTGAGTCCGCTGCGCTACTTGTTGTATAGCACCGTTACCGGGATTATGTGGGCCACGCTGGTGAGCACAACCGGCTATTGGGTAGGCCGCTTGCTGAACTTGCAGGCAAAAGCCTTTGAAGACAATTTTATTTTTATTGTGATTGGCTTTGCGCTGTTCGGGTTGGTGATGGGTTACATCATCCGCAAGGTGGCGATGAAGAAGATGGAGGTGGAGTGATGGATGGAATAAGATAACATTTTTTTTATGAAGCAGTTTTGTCACTGTCATCGAAATGAATTTAAAGAAAGTAACACGTCACCTTCAATTGTTGGTCTTTCGTTTTAGCAGGTCGCCTGAATCGCGAAATGAAATAGAGCTAGAAAATGATGAGGGAAATAAAATTGTAGGATTGTCGGTCAGGCGACCAACAATAACACGTGGCTGGTCTTTGAAAGACTAAAATGTTCCCCGTAACTAAAATTTTATTAAAAAACTAAACTACAAATTTAAACTGCCCAGCAACGTCACATACATTGTTGTTGTGTGCCTTACTATTTAGACATTTCTTTATTGACAAATTATAGAAGCGTGTCTTGCTATCTGCTGCCACTTGCCTTTTTTCTTCATCCAGATATTTGTAAATCGTCTTTTGTAAATTTGTCCTGCCTTGGTTCCGGGAATGTCGTTTCTTGAAACAAAGGTTTCGTATCCCATTGTAATTACAATATCTTTTTGAAATTGCATTTGTTCAATCACTCTTTCAAAAGATCTATAATCAATCATGCCTGCTTTTTGGGTCTGTAGAACGATGTTTCTGTTGCCTGAAATATTGTTTCTGGGATTGTTAACCAAAAATTCAGGGGCCCACACTTGTTTGAGCGTACTAGTGTCCGCTTTCAAAATTGCCAGCACAACTGTTTGCTCCAAGTTTCTTATTTCAACTTCTGTTTTTGCTGTGGTTTGTCCATTGGCCAAAAGAGTAGAAATTAGAAAAGCGAGGAAAAAAAAGGATTTTATCATATTGATACTGTTTTCTCTGGATTAAAATTAGGTATAAAAACTTCTTATATTTTTTGTGAAATTTGTTTATTTACAGGTCTTCTACACCACTGCACAAATAAACTTTTACTACAAGTTTATGTTCAGCATAACGGATTAAAATCCAGTATTCTATTTCTTCACATCCACTTTTGCTTTCATCGAATTTAGGTCACCAATCTCTACTACTGAAGAACCGTAGACGGTAATCGTAGACTTAATAAAATCTTCTTCGTTGGCTTTGTAGATGTTGTCTACATACTTCTGTGGGTTGCGGTCGATGTATGGAAACCATGTGCTGTGAATTTGGATCATCACTCGGTGGCCTTTCTTAAACGTATGCAAAATATCTTGTAAGCGGTAGCTCACATCACTGATCTCGTTCGCGGTAAACGGTTCAGGCTTTTCAAAACTATTTCTAAACCTTCCTCTAAAAACTTCGCTGCGCACCAGTTGTTGATAGCCACCCATCTTTACATTCTTCGGGTTGTGATCGTAGTTCGGATGATTATCAGGATACACGTCAACCAGTTTCACAATAAAGTCGGCATCAGTGCCGCTCATCGATACTTTTAGTTTCGCCATAATCTCTCCAGCCAGTGTCCAATTGTTTTCCAATGGTTCGGTTTGGAAGGTGATCACATCCGGTCTGCGCGAAGCTTCGCGTTGATCGTCACTCATAAAGTTGCGGGGAGTAAACGTCAGCCCTTCTGTTTGCGAAGTGTATGGAACAGGCTTGGCAGGATCGCTTACATAGCTGAACATTGCTTTTTCATCCAACGGCTTGTCAACAGAAAGCTGACCGTTCTTTCCGAAATACAATTTACTGGTACCGGTTTGTGGTGGCCACACGGCAAACTCCTTCCACTCTTTTTTACCAGTGTCAAACATATGGGCTTCCGGTAAGGTCATTTTACCTTCATCCTTTAAGTAAAAATTAAAAAATTTGCGTTCCACGTCACGTTGATATTTCGAAGAAAGACTATCACCAAAATAAATATGGTTGTGCGTACTCTTGCCGCGCTCGCGTGCCCAGTCGCCATGACCCCACGGGCCCATCACAATGGTATTCTTCGCCTTCGGACTGCTGGCTTCAATGGTTTTATAAATATTTAATGGACCATACAAATCTTCTGCATCAAACCAACCGCCAACAGTCATCACCGCATGGTTTACATTTTTAAGATGCGGAAGTAAACTCCGCTTTTGCCAGAAGTCATCATAGTTAGGATGGTTAATAATCTGATCCCAGAAAAAATTATCATGATGAAAATCTTTGGTAATATTTTTCAATGCACCTTTCTCCAAATAATAGTTATAGCCATCATTTGCTTGAGGAATGCGGCTTAGTTTATCGCCCCATGAATCTTCGAGAGAAGGTTTGTCGTGCTGGTATCCAAACACAGCAAATGCAGCCGTATAACTTTCAAGGTAGGCGCCTTGATGGTGGAAGTCGTCAAAGAAAAAATCAGAGATCGGTGCTTGTGGCGATGATGCTTTCAACGCAGGGTGCGCATCCGGAATAGCAGCAGCGGTATAAAAACCGGGATAGGAAATTCCCAGCATTCCCACACGACCATTGTTGCCTTTAATATTTTTCGTCAACCAATCAATGGTATCCCAGGTATCCGAACTTTCATCAATGTCTTTTTTATCTTTTGGATTGTTACCCGGAATATTCGGGCGCATGTTATCAAACGTACCTTCCGATAAGTAACGGCCGCGTACATCCTGAAAAACAAAAATATATTTATCGCTTATCAAATAAGGTGAAGGATATCCTCTCGTATTATAATCGGTGTAGCCCGAAGCATTATAGCACGTGCGGTTGATAATAATGGGATAGGTTTTGCTTTTATCTTTTGGTGTATACACAATGGTAAACAAATGCGCACCATCCCGCATGGAAATGCGATAGGTAGTTAAATCATAATTTTTGCGCATGTAAACGGAATCTTGATTTACCTGAGCAAAGAGGTTTACGCTTAGTAAAAAACCAACAAGGATACTGAGATATGTCTTCATAGTATGGAATTAGTATTGAAGGCATCTCTAAAAACTCCGCTTACCCTTCTCTTTTGTAGAAGGGGCGGGGGTTGAGGTAATGAGACCAAGGGTTTTTAGAGATGCCCTTAAATAGCAAGGTAGGTAATAGTATTAAAATATTCTCAAAACGTAGCCATAACTGTTAAACGGAATGAAAGAATTTTATCGCTTCTCGTTCAACCAGAAGGTTAGTATCGATTGTTGCAGCGAATTTTAAGTCGCTGTGCCTGCCGTCAGGGTCAGCAGATTTGGCGCATCAGTTAAAAATTTTATTATTTTCATAGACGAAACTTCGTGCCTGAACTCTTTATCCAGATGCTTGTTGTTTTTTGTAAACATAATATGCTACTGTAATCAGCCGGATTGCTAACTTAGACTTCTTAATATAATGCTATGAATATACAAGGTGGTGCAGCAAAAGAAATGACCTACGATGCCATTGTAATTGGATCGGGAATGAGTGGCGGGTGGGCAGCGAAAGAGTTGTGCGACCAAGGAATGAAAACGCTTGTGCTTGAGCGTGGTCGCGAAGT
>JBBSBG010000207.1:0-5819 GCA_038251495.1 Cytophagales bacterium | reverse complement strand
TTGGTTGCCGATTTATTGGGTCTTCCTTTTGTTTACGTGCGACCGAAACCTAAAGAACATGGCATGGGAAATTTGATTGAAGGTAAAATAGATAAGAATGCTAAGGCTGTGCTGGTTGAAGACTTGATTTCGACAGGTGGCAGTTCACTGAAAGCTGCGCAAGCCATGCAAGATGCGGGGGTTAAAGTAATAGGAATGGCGGCCATCTTTACATATGGATTTGATACTGCTGAAAAGAACTTTAAGGATGCAGATATTCCGCTTGTTTGTCTAAGTGATTTCAATCACATGCTTCAACAAGCCGTTGATCAAAAATATTTAGATGAAGATCAATTGGTATATGTAAAATCTTGGCGCTTAGATCCGGCCAATTGGAGGTAAAGATCGAATTAAACACATAGAAAAATATAGCACATAAAAAACCCTATGCTCCACATATCTCCCGGTCTATCACAAGTATTTGAGCCATGGTTGAATCAATAGAATTTTCCTATATTTCATATAATGTCAACTCGTCAATATATCTACCTCAATTCAATAGTAGCCGCCATGGCCGGCTTTCTATTTGGCTTCGACACCGTTGTGATTTCGGGAGCTAACTTACCAATCAAAACATTGTGGAATACCACGCCTTGGTTTCATGGCCTATTCATTATGTCGATGGCACTTTGGGGAACTGTATTGGGTGCCTTATTTGGTGGCATACCCACTGAAAAATACGGTCGCAAAAAAGTTTTATTCTGGATTGGTGTTTTGTATGCAGTAAGCGCTATAGGGAGTGCACTAGCGACCGATCCTTATTTGTTTTCATTCTTCCGTTTTATTGGTGGTGTAGGTGTAGGTGTTTCCTCTGTAGTTGCACCAACCTACATAGCAGAAATTTCTACCTCTTCTATTCGTGGAAGATTAGTTGCACTCTATCAGTTCAATATTGTTTTTGGAATCCTCATCGCCTTCTTATCAAATTACCTGCTAGTAGGGTTTGACGGAATTAATGACTGGCGATGGATGTTAGGTGTTGAAGCAATTCCTGCGCTTATTTATACAATCATGGTGCTACGGGTTCCGGAAAGTCCGCGGTGGTTAATTACACGAAGAAATGATATAGCTTCTGCAGAAAAAATTCTGCGCGATTTAGGTGCAAATGTAAAGGAAGAAATTCAGGCTATTCTTGCTCTAAATAAAAAAGAAGCGGGAGGTGATTCAAATGAACCATTTTTTACAAAAAGATTATCGAAACCAATTTGGCTTGCGTTCTTCATTGCGTTCTTCAATCAAATTTCAGGGATTAATTTTATTCTCTACTATTCCCCCGAAATTCTGGAACGTGCCGGCCTAGCTGCTAAAGATTCTTTGTTCAACTCAATATCCATTGGTGGCGTTAATCTCATTTTCACTTTTGTAGGTTTATATCTGATCGATCGCACCGGGAGAAAAAACTTGATGCTAATTGGCTCGTTGGGCTACATTGTTAGTCTTTCCATGGTAACGTACTCTTTTTATGTGGGTGCTGATCCACTGTTTCTATTATCCTTCATACTTTTATTTATAGCAGCTCACGCCATGGGCCAAGGTGCGGTCATCTGGGTTTTTATTTCTGAAATTTTTCCAAACAAATCCCGGGCTATGGGTCAATCTTTTGGTGCCAGCGTTCATTGGGTGATCGCTGCCCTCATTACATTATTGACTCCCGTATTTTTAGATAAAGACAAGGGTGTATTGCGTGATGAACCATGGGTCATCTTTGCCTTTTTTGCAGGTATGATGGTGCTTCAATTAATCTGGGTACTCACAAAATTTCCTGAGACAAAGGGCGTTTCATTGGAAGAAATACAAAAACGATTGGGCATTAGTTAATAACACGATCAAACTTGAAAAAGAAACATCTCGCTATTTGGATTGCAGTACTCCTTATTCAGACATCATTCGTCTATTCGCAATCTAAGGAGGACGAAGTTTTACAATTGCTTAATAGTGTGCGCACCGATCCGCAACGTTTTATAAGTACCTACCTTACGCCTTATCTGGAAGCAAACAATCTCACTACTAATAGCTACGCTCAATCTTTAGTAAATGATCTTAAAAACATAAAGAAAATGAGTGCGCTTCAGTTCTCTCCCGCCCTTAACAAGGTTGCACGAATGCACGCAAAGGATATGGGAAAGACTGGTCTTGTAGGTCATTCAAGCTCGGATGGAACCCCTTTTAGTGACCGCGTAAGAAAAAAAGCAAAAGCAGGTGGTATGATTGCCGAAAATTGTGATTATGGAAATTACACTGCCCTTGATAGCGTTATCGGGCTGCTTATTGATGATGGTATTGAATCATTAGGGCATCGGAAAAATATTCTCGAACCCAAATATCAATGGATTGGAATTGCCATTGAGCCACATAACAAATACGGTGTTAATTGTGTGATGGATTTTGCTGAGCGACTGTAGTCCGGTAAAGGAATTTAAGTTCCAACCACGCCTCATCCACGGAATAGCCTGCTATAATTAAAAAATCCCGATCGGTAAGGATCGGGATCGTTTATTAAGTTAAGATAACTTAGTTGTTACCCATTTTTTCCATTTCCTTATCAAAGGTTTCTTTGAACTTCTCATAATCGTAATCGATTTTAAGTCGGTCGTCTTTAGAAAGGCGTTCATTGTATTTAGATACTAACTCTTCAGCCGAAAGTTCAATTGCTACATAAGTCTTCCATGTTCCATTATTAGTCTTCACAAGTTTCTCGCAAAGAGTTTTAATGCCAGAAAGAGTCTGATTTACAACTTCGCGGTTTAAGCTTTCAAAACGCTCTTCAACTTCTTCCTTGTTATTCATCTCGCGTGAATTCACATAGTTATCAGTCACTGTTTTTACGGTTGTGTTGATAGCTTGTGCCAGTTCGTTACGAGCGTTGGTTAACGCCTTCTTCTTAGACGTTACCTGATCCTGACTTTCGCCAATTGAATTAGAGCGGAAGGCTTTTGCGGTGGTAAAGTAATCTGAACCAGAACATGGAACAATAACTTCTTTTTCGCCAGCAGGAATTTTTTCCTTGCCTTTACAGCCAGCGATTAAACCAGCAGCGATTAGAACAACTAAAGAAACATAATTTAACTTTTTCATATCAATTTGGAATTTGGTTATGCAATTTACGATAATGCAATTAACAGGCCACTCTGAAATTCATTGAATTTATATTTTTTAAAATAGCCTTTAAATAGCTCAAAAACCCTCATTATCATTGCAAAATAGCATTTAACAGTGCGGGCAATTTTTCTTTATCCAAGATATCAACAGACTTATTGTATGCCTCCTGGCTTGATCGTTCAAAATCTAAACTAAAGCCTTTTATCCGATCCAGTGAAGTGGCATAGATTTCTTTATTATCCGCTGCTGTAGAAACTCGGATAATAGCCGTTACATAAGTAATGTAAATGCTTCCTGACACGGCACCTTTCTCTGAATTCGCATCCACATCCAGCGAAAGCTCGGCTTTGCTCTTATCGTTTGTAAATTCAAACCCTGATGTTGCCAGAAAGTTTTTAATCCGATTGGTAAGTTGTTGATTCGATTTATCTACTCCCAAACTTTTTTCACTGGAAGCTATGTATACGATTGGCCTATCCACCTTCATCAAAATGATAGCCTTTGGAACTACCATCTTGTTTGCGATCAGTGAATAAATTGCCGAACTGCTTTGACCCGCAAAGCTCATCATATCCACCTTTACGGCTACAGTTTGTTCAATGTCACGCGAACTGATTTTGGTTAAAAGTATTTTAGACTGACCAGTACCATCCGTTTTATAATTTGGAAATACATCGCCAGCACCCTTCTCAAAATAGGCAGTTAACGGTAAGTCAGCAATCGGCTTTCGTGAGTTCTTGTCAATAACCTTGGCTATTACCGTCATACTGTTTTGAGTTACTCTTCGGTTTAAGACAATTTCGCTAGGATCAACGGTGAGATTCATTTTATCTAATAACAATTGCATGGTTGCGACAATTTCGTTGGTTAGTAAGATCTCTTTGCCTTCAAACTCCAATCGAATCGGCTCACCTAAATATTTTTCAATGGCCCGAAAACCCTGATAATAAAAGCCTAACGCTAATACTTGATCGTTAGTGCGTTCAGCATTTTTTGCTTTCGTAAAATAATCAAGGCTTAAAGCTACCGCATCGCGCTTTTGTTTGTCCTTAATCTCTTTATAGCGTTGTTTTGACAAGCGATAATAAACCCAAAAATTCAGGTTGTCCTCCCATGCATCTACCTGTTCATACTCCTCAATTTCATCAGCAACAGTTGTCTGGATAATCTGTTCATACTTTTCCTGAAACTCCTTATTCGCATCAATTTGACTTAAAACGGAGGTAGATGAAATATTCACTTTTATCTCCGAAACCAGGTCTTCCAACGCGCTATTTTTAGCCGACTGGATATAGTTGTTCGTGCCGTCTTTGGTGCTATGCCCAATGCCTACATAATAGGTTTGCACCACAGGTTTTGCTGACAACCAATCCGGACGGGGGTTTTGCAAATTCGCCTTAGTCGAAGAATTTGTAACTGAGGGGCTACATCCTCCCAGAAGCAGGGCAATAAAAAGTAGTCGTTTCACAGAATTAAAAGCCACGTTAGTTCGTTATGCCCAATATACCATATCCATGCCAATTGAAGGATTTGTGGTAAAGTTAAACGCAAAACGGAGAATAATAAACAGAACTTTCGGACAAATTATTTACCTTTAACTACTAAAATTAGGGACATGAAACAGCTTTTTGGGATTGCATTGTGTGGAATGATTCTATTTTCCTGTCAGGAAAATGAAGTGGCCAGCGATTTTACTGGAAATGAAACTACATACTCCCTTCAGGCGGGATCGCAATACAGCATAGCAGGAACAGCCACGATTAAAGAACGAAGAGATGGTACCGCTTCTGTGTTTGTTGCGCTTAGCGGGACTGCGGGTAATAATAAACTACCTGTACACTTACATTTAGGAAACATTACAACGCCCGCTGCTGCCGTTGCGGCTTTGTTAAATCCTGTAGATTCAAAAACAGGAATCAGTGAAACAAAAATAAGTCAACTGGCAGATGAAACTTCCGTTACCTATGCCGACTTAATCAATCTTGAAGCTTGCCTGAAAGTACATCTTTCTGATACTGGTGCCGAACGCGACATTATCTTAGCCGGTGGAGACATTGGTTTATCAGCTACTAAGTCCGCTGCATCTGGAAGAGTTGGATTTGGAATCTGCAAAAGCGAATAACTTTCAAATTTGATGTTTTCCGTTATTACCTTCTTTTAAATCCTCCATAGAACATTTTAAGATAATTTGTTGGTCTTCCGTTGCTCGATCAAATTTGTATTTCATTTGCGGGTTTGCATAAATTTTATTCTTTTCAAATTTCTTAATCCATTTTGCAAACTTGTGAACAAGTTCCGGTTTTTCAATTTTCAGATGTCCTTGACTCTTTTTTATAAGTCCTTTCAATTCTTTCGGAATAACTCTCGCTTCTTCTCCGAAATAATAAAAATGATTTGAAATCAATGCACGTTGTCCGCCTAAATCTCTTTTTTTGTTTTTTTCGGTGTGAACTACTTTTCTTATCGTTGGGTTCATTCCCTTAGAATAGTCATAAATACAATCGCCCATTATTTTTCTCCAATCTTTTGTCCGCCAATTTGGAATTTTGTATTTCAATTTCTTATTGCAGAATTCGTCATACTCCTAAAGAGTCTTTATATCTGTTACTTTCATTGCATAAATTATACTATCGGAATAATCGTAATTCTTTCCGTCTTTTAGTTTTGAATTTTTTGAACCT
>JBBSBG010000206.1:0-5830 GCA_038251495.1 Cytophagales bacterium | reverse complement strand
ATATCGATTGACTTAAAATGAATTTATAATCAAAGCCTGGTCGGTCTTCTTTCTGCAGTGCCTGATAATTTTCGTACTTGCAGTGAATGTAGTTTTTGCCATTCAGAATAGCCAGATTGTCGAAAAAATCTTTGGCAGTAATCTCCAATCCTTTTATTATTTTAAGCAGTACGGGCAGCGAGGGAATCGTCCTTGAGTTTTCAATTTTAGATAACAGCCCTTTTGTTACAAGCGACCGCTCACTCAAAATTTGCAAGGTCAATCCTCTTTCTTTTCGTAACGACTTGATTCTTTTGCCGATATGGCCTGTTAGTTCATCTTCCATAGTTTTTTTTGTTTCCTATTTGTAAACTTTTCCCTTCAGTTGAAAGGTCTTGGAGCATTCTTAACATAGCCTTAACAGCATCCTTCGATGTAGTTGATGTTTTTGCGTGTTTCCTAATTGTCAATTTATCCCGGCATTACCCATTTGGCTAAAAGGCTCATTTTTATCAGCCGAATCAGCGACCTCTTACAACAGTTTACATCAATCCTGTTTTTTTGACGATTCTTTTTCGAGGAAGGCAATTAGAAAAACCTGTTTTCAATTTTTTTAAACGAACAATATTTTGATAAAATGATTTAGCGCAAAATTTTATTTTATATTTTAATAAACTTCGTTTTAGTTTTTGTATTTAATCACCTGTATTGGGTTATTATTTAACCTGAAGTTAACAATATGAGAAAAATTGTTGTCGACTTTTGATGCGCAACCAACCAATAATTTTATGAAACAACTTCTACCCCTTGTAAAGAGAAGAAACTCAGCAAAGCTATTTAGATCTGCTTTCCTGTTGATGGCGGGGCTATTTGCAACTCAGTTTGCCATGGCCCAGATTCAGGTATCCGGTAAAATAATTTCCGGAGAAGATCAAAGTCCGATACCGGGAGTAAACATTCTGGTAAAGGGAAGCACAAACGGAACAATTACGGATGTAAACGGGACGTATTTAATCATCGTAGGGTCGGGATATGATGTTCTTATTTATTCTTTCGTAGGGTTTAAAAGTCAGGAAGTTTCAATTAATGATCGAACTTCTATTGACCTAACAATGGCCAGCGATGCCACTGAGCTTTCTGAGATTGTGGTTACAGCGTTGGGTATACAAAAAGATAAATCAAAAATTGGCTATGCAACCCAAGAGGTAAAGGGAAGTCAGCTAATTAAAGCGCGCGAGCCCAACGCCATAAATTCATTGGTGGGTAAAGTGGCAGGATTATCCGTAGGTTCTTCGGGCGAGATGATTGGTGCTCCGGCAATTTCATTACGAGGCCGTAGCAATGTACTCTATGTAGTAGATGGAAATCCTATCAATTCTGACACCTGGAATATCAGCCCTGATGACATTGAATCTTATACCGTATTAAAAGGTCCTTCTGCCTCTGCACTTTATGGTACCCGGGGAGTAAATGGAGCGATTATTATAACTACCAAGAAGGGTTCTGAAGATCAGCGTGGATTTAGTATTGACTTCAATTCTTCCACTATGTGGGACAATACATTCCTAACCATCCCAAAAGTTCAGGATGAGTATGGCCCTGGCGACCATGGCCGGTACGCATTTGGCGATGGTAAAGGTAGTGGCTTATATGATTCAGATTATGATATCTGGGGACCTCGTTTTGATGGACAGCTAATTCCGCAGTATGATGGAGTAGTTGATCCTAATAATACTTATACCACTACCTTCCCAAGCGGAACTACGTTTACAGGAAACATAATACCTACACCGTGGGTGGCTCGCGGAAAAGATAACCTCGAGAATTTCTTAAATGCTGGCGTGCTTTCAACGAACAACATTGCCGTATCTGCCAGTGGCGAAAAATATGATTTGAGGTTTTCTTATACCCACGGCTATCAAAAAGGACAGGTGCCAAATTCTGGATTAAACAGCGACAACTTTAATGTTACTACGGGATTGGACTTTTCAGATAGACTTCGTTTTGAGTCAAACATCAATTATAATCGCCAATACAGCGACAACTTTCCCGATGTTCAATACGGTCCTAATAGCATGATCTATAACATTACCATTTGGGGAGCTGCCGATTGGGATATTAATGATATGAGAAACTACTGGCAGAAAGGAAAAGAAGGGGTTCAACAAATCTACGCGGATTATACCCGGTATAATAACCCATACTTCTTGACCTATGAGTGGCTGCGTGGCCACCAAAAAACAGACATTTATGGATACATGTCGTTAAACTATAAGATAACGGATTATCTGCAAGTGTTAGGAAGAACCAGTGTTAGCACGTATGATCTTTTCAGAAGTGAAAAATTTCCTTACTCGGCAACCGTGTATGGTCGCGAACAGGCCAAAGGGGATTATCGGGAGGATTATAGAAATCTTTTCGATAGTAATACCGATTTGTTAGTGACGTTCAATAAAGATCTAACAACTGACATGAATTTAACGGCCTCATTGGGTGGCAACATTCGCGCATTCGATTATCGTTCTAGCTACATCACCACCGATTATTTAAATGTTCCGGCCTCTTCGCTTACTCCGGGAGCCTATACTTTTGATAATTCGCTCAATCCAATAAAAGCGTATAATTATCGCGCCCCTATGGCTGTGTATAGTTACTACTATACGCTTGATTTTTCATTGCGCAATTGGTTAACACTCTCTACCACGGGTCGGGTAGATAACAACTCAACACTATATCCAACGGAAACGAAGTATTTCTTCCCTTCGGCCTCGGTGAGTGTCGTATTATCTGAAGCTTTGAAGTTGCCGGCCGCTATATCCCTGCTTAAACTAAGAGGTGCTTATGCGAGAGTAGGTGAGGGCTTTACTACACCAACTATTGGAGCAACTCCAAATGCACCCTATCCTTTGGATTATGGATCCTCTTATAGAACACCTTACGGTGGACCTACGTATGGAAACCAAGCGGTTTATAGTACGCCTCTTGTTTATAACAACCAGCCTGGTGCTTACTATCCGAATACATTAACGAATTCTAAGCTGGAGCCTTACTTCACATCAGCTACTGAAATAGGTTTGGACGCACGATTTCTCAATAACCGAATAGGCTTGGATGTTACTTACTTTAATAACATCGATGGCCCACAAATTTCCAATCAGCCTCTTTCTTCAACTACAGGATACACGGGTTTTATTGCTAACGGTGCAAAAACACAGCGTACCGGTTTAGAAGTCGTGCTAACAGCCAAGCCATTGGAGAATCCGGATGGCTTGAACTGGAACATATTGTTTAACTACGGCTCTTTTAAAGAAACCTTAAAAGAGTTGCCGGGCAATGCCGACCGTTTAGGATTTATTAAAATAGGTGATCGTGTAGATGCCTACTATGCCGGTGCATTCTATAAAACTCAGGATGGCCAATTGATCAATGATGCCAGTGGTCGCCCAATTCGCACCGCAGTTTCGCAATTCCTTGGCAATACTAACCCAGACTGGTCATGGGGTATTACGAATAGGATCAACTACAAAAACTGGGGTTTAGTGTTTCAATTTGATGGTCGTGTAGGCGGTATTCTTGTCGATTACATTCAACGTCAGACCTTCCGTGGTGGTCGTCATATCGAAACAGTTCAAGGAGCCATGGGAGTGGCAAGAGCACAAGATGCTTTGGGTGTGAAATCGTATAAAGGTGAAGGTGTGGTAGTATCAAATGGGGCTGCCATAGAGTATGATCCGATTACAGGCGCAATCACAAACTACGATGAATTGCAATTTGCACCTAATACTACAGCCACATTCCTGCAAGACTATATTAGCCGCTACTACCAGGCAGAGGAGTTCAATGTGATCAGTCGTTCGTATGCAAAACTTAGAGAAGTTACCCTTACTTATAATTTGCCATCCGCGCTACTAGAGCGGTCGTTTATTCGAAAAGCTTCTTTCTCCATAGTAGGAAGAAACCTACTGTATTTTGCTGAGAAGAAAGACGTAGATATCGACCAGTTCGTTGCGCCCGATGCTTATTCTTCTCTGCAGTCGCCAACTTTAAGACGTTATGGATTTAATGTGAATATTACTTTTTAACTAAAAATTATGAAGAAGACAACTCAATATATAACGCTTGCGATTGCCATGATGGTATCGTTTAACTGTCAGGATTTTGCAGAAATCGGTTTGAACGAAAACCGGCCTGCATCCGTACCGCCATCACTTGTGCTGCGGGGAATACTCAGTGATCTTAATGAAGAACCGTGGTCATTGGAGCATCGCCAAAATCAGTTTTGGTCGTGCAACTACAACTATTATGGCACCAATGAGTATTGGACTAACGCCTCTCTCAGCTATCTGACGCTGAAGAATGTAATTAAAATGGAAGAAGAAGCTGCTAAGTCAGGTGCGGATCTAAATCCATATTCAGCCTTGGGTAAATATTTCAAAGCGGTATTTTATGTGCGAATGACTCAACGCGTGGGCGATGTTCCACTTTCTGAAGCATTGAAAGGATTGGAAGTAAAGGAACCTACCTATGATTCCCAAAAAGAGGTATATGTACAGGTATTGAATTGGTTAGATGAGGCCAATGCCGATTTGAAGCAATTAATTGCTGCTAACGATCTCTCTTTACAAGGTGATTTTTATTTCAACAACGATTTGTCAAAGTGGAGAAAAGCCGTGAATACCCTTAAACTTAGAGTGCTGATAAGTTTAAGTAAACACGATACGGATGCGGAGTTAAGTGTGAAGCAGCGTTTTGCCGCAGTTATTAGCAATCCATCGGAGTTTCCGGTAATGACCAGCAATAGCGATAACATGAATTATATGTACAATGGTTCTACGCAAATCTATCCAACCTTTCCGGGTAATCGTGGTTTCGATAAGGGTCGTTACAACCTGACAGAAACTCATGTGAAGGGACTAACTGATCTCAACGATCCACGCATTTTTGTTGCGGCCAATCCTGCTAAAGCAAAAATTACTGCCGGTGTTCCTGCCAATAGCTTTACTGCTTATGTAGGTGCTCCTGCAGGTGAGAGTCTGGATGATATGACCGTAAAGGCTGGTGACGGAGTGTACTCTTTTATAAACCAAAAGCGTTATTATACTACGTTAACCGGACCCGAGCCGGGAGTTCAATTGGCCTATTGGGAATTATGTTTCACAGTAGCGGAAGCAATAAACCGTGGTTGGGTAACGGGTGATGCGAAAACCTATTATGAAAATGGAATTAAAGCCTCTATGTCTTTCTATGGAATTGAAGATGGAACGCAAATTCCAATTTATGAACAAGATGAAGATAATCAGATTGGAACATTCGCAGCATCTATTACAAATTATCTTGCCCAGGGTTCTGTTGCCTATGCTGGAAACAATGCTACCGGCTTGAATCAAATTCTCAATCAAAAGTATTTGGCTTTCTTTCAAAACTCTGGCCAAGAGGCTTACTTTAATTATCGTAGAACTGGAGTTCCAGTATTCCATTCCGGGCCGGGCACCGGCAACAGTAATGTTATACCAAAACGTTGGTTATACCCAACTGCTGAAACGTTTTACAATGAGTCAAATTTGAAAGCGTCCCTACAAAGTCAATTTGGTTCAGCCGTTGATGATGTTGATAACGAACTTTGGATTAATAAATAACAAGCGGGTTTAATTGTTTTAATTTCCGGGGTCGCAAGGCCTCGGATTTTTTAAACCGATCTTGATTTTGAAATATTTTAACCCACTTTGCAGTTATCCAGACAGAAGTATCTGATTTTGAGGAGAATCGGTTTTTTTGAATTCCAATTTGTGTACTACAGATTTTCGTTTGGTAAAGGGCTGGTGTTTGGTTTTTAGGGCCGTGTAGATGTTTT